>JBDTMM010000061.1:0-9399 GCA_039934275.1 Flavitalea sp.
GTAAACCCTTTGTTGCAATAGGTATTTCCGAAACCGTTGTTGCCGCTCGCCAGCTCGATGCCTCGAAAATGATAAAGGAAAACATCGCAGGGATAATAAAAGGAGGCGGCGGCGGCCAGAAAACCCTTGCTACGGCTGGCGGACAGGATGCCAGCACCCTTAATGAGGTTATTGAAAGCATCAGGAAATTATTATAATTAATTAACATTTCCGAAAAGTTTCGTATGTCAGAATAAATCCTATATTTGATATACGAAAGTTAACGTACATCATAATTAATTACAAATGCGTTTTATGAAAAAACTTTTTTTAGCCGCAGCCATCCTCGCTTTCAGCTTCGTTTCAAAAGCACAGGATACCGATCCGGTGCCACAGAAAAAGATCAATGATCGCGATGAGATCATCATTAAAAAGAAGGACCTCGGAAAGGATGGAAAGGTCACTATCGAAATAAAGGACCAGCAGGTAATAATTGATGGAAAACCAATTAAAGATTACGACGGTAATGAGTTTGTAATAAAGCAGCGCCATATCAACACCTATGATCTTTCTTCACCCGAAAGTCCGTTCCGCCTCGATAATAACTGGTCGACCGAGGATGATAACGACATGGACAGCGGACCTGAAGGGGAAAGGGCTTTTCTTGGAGTAATGTCGGAACCCACAGATGATGGTGCAAAAATCATGGAGGTCACCGAAAAAAGTGCCGCAGAAAAAGCAGGGTTGAAAAAGGGAGATGTCATCACCAAGCTCAACCGGCAAACCATCAGCGACCATGAACAGCTTACCGCCGCTATTGCGATCATGAAACCTAAAGACAAAATAACGATCACGTATAAACGCGATGGCAAGGAAAATAAAACCGATGCAATATTGGGGGGAAGAAAAATTACCCGTACGCGCACTATTTATTCTCATGGCCCCAACCAATTTAATCAGCGTGATATGAACATGCCTCCCATGAATTTTAACTTTGCTGAACCCGACATCAATATTTTATTGCATGGAAGACCAAGGCTTGGAATAAAGGCCCAGGATACCGAAGAAGGAAAAGGTGTGAAAGTGATTGGAGTAGAGGAGGATTCACCTGCCGGTAAAGCAGGGATAAAAGAAAATGATATTATTACTTCTTTTGACGGCAGAGACGTCAATTCGGCTGATGACCTTTCAAAAGCATCGCGCGAATCAATGGATAAATCAACATTGAAGGTGCAGGTGAAAAGAAATGGTAAGTCTCAGTCACTGGATATCAGGGTCCCCAAGAAGCTGAAGACCGCGGATCTTTAATAAACCCATGGTCAATTGTTAAATCCACCTGTTTTTTCTTGTATTCTCTCTATTGTTAGCGCCCCCTAGCCGGGGCTTTTTGCTTTATATTCGGTACTTTTAACCCCTGAATTTAATTGAGCGTTTTGAATACTATTTATGAAACCGTGATTGGTCTTGAAGTGCATGCGCAGTTGCTTACCAAAAGTAAATTGTTCAGTGGCGACAGTGCCGTTTTTGGAAGTGAGCCAAATACTCATGTTTCCCCTATTACGCTTGGCCATCCTGGAACGCTTCCGCTGCTCAATCGCAAAGCGGTGGAATATGCAATAAAACTCGGCCTTGCCTGCAAATGCAGCATTACGTATTTAAATTATTTCGCCCGGAAAAATTATTTCTATCCCGATCTTCCAAAGGGATACCAAATATCACAACACACCACCCCCATTTGTGTAGGTGGTATCGTCACTATTAGAACTGCAGAAGGAGAAAAACATATTCAGTTAAATCGCATTCATCTCGAAGAAGATGCAGGGAAAAGCCTGCACGATGTGGATGACAGGGCTACTTGTGTCGACTATAATCGCGCGGGTGTTGCCCTGGTAGAAATTGTTACCGAGCCTTGTCTTAGTAGCGGCGAAGATGCCTATGCGTTCCTGACCGAATTAAGGAAAATGGTTCGCTATTTAAAAGTATGCGATGGAAATATGGAAGAAGGCAGCATGCGATGCGACGCAAACATTTCGGTAAGACCAATGGGTCAAAAAGAATTAGGAACAAAAGTGGAAGTAAAAAACCTCAACTCCATTCGTAATGTAAAACGCGCCATCGAAACCGAATCACAACGATTGATCGGCATACTTAATAATTGCGGAACGATCATCCAGGAAACGCGCAGTTTCGATGCGAATAATGGTACAACATTCGCCCTCAGGAGTAAAGAAGAAGCAAATGATTACAGGTATTTTGCAGATCCGGATCTTATACCTTTTAAAGTGACTGAAGCATTAATAGCCGAGGTAAAAAGCACCATCCCCTTGCTATCCGAGGAAAGGGTAAGCAAATATATTTCCCAATACCAATTATCCGAATACGACGCGAGGGTAATTACAGAAGAAAAAGAATTTTCGGATTATTTTGAATTGATCATTCAGCATACCACTAATTATAAAGCCGCGGCAAACTGGTTACTCGGTCCGGTAAAATCATATCTGAATGAAAACGGATATGGTATTGTTAATTTTTCATTACAGCCATCTTCTATAGCCGAACTCATACAATTGAATGAGGATGGAAAAATTAATTTTTCTACGGCCTCATCCTCGATTTTTCCCCTGTTAGTAAAACAACCGGATAAATCCGCTATACAAATTGCCGTTGAAAAAAATCTTTTACAGGATGCCGATGATTCCGAAATATTAAAGTGGGTAGAAGAGGTTTTGCAGAATATGCCCGACAAAGTTTTAGAATACCGAAAAGGTAAAACAGGGCTGATGGGATTATTTGTTGGTGCTGTAAAAAAAGCATCCAAAGGAAAGGCAGATCCAAAAATCACAAATGACATTCTCCTCAAAAAATTACAATCTTAACTTATGCGAAAACTAATATTTTCTTTATTTATTCTAATGGTTTCTGTTGCCGGTCTTTACTCCTGCAAGGACAAAAAATCCGATTCGCTGGAAGTAAGTGGTGAAATGAAAAACCTGCAGCAGGTGGTGGCGCAATATCCAAATATGTTTGGGTCGGATTCTATTCAATTATTCCTGTTTGAAGTGCCGTTTGGAGCCGAAGCAATACCAATTAAATTGGATAGCACCAATGTATCCACGGCAAATCCAAAGTTCAAGCTAAAAGGAAAAGTACATACAGAAGGATTATACGATGTGATGGTTGCAAACGGACCCATGATCCCAATAGTAAATGACAATAATAATATTACCATCGCGATAGACTTAATAAACAAACAAAAATATTACGACGTTGAGGGCTCTAAGGCAAGTGCAGACCTCCGTGAATTCATTTTCGGCTACAGTGAAAGAAGCAATGAAGCCAATAACGCCTTTAAAAAACTCGACAGCCTAAAGTCGATGAACCCGAACGACAGCAGTGTTATCGAGGCAACAAATGAAAAAAATGTGGCCATCAGTTCTGTCAATACTTTCCTGAGTCAGTTTATTTCAAAGGTCGAAAATCCTACCGTTGCTGCATTTGCATTGGGAACTGGTTCAAATACCCTGAGCCAGGAAGAATATGAAACTTCGCTGACAAAAATGACGGCGAAATTTCCATCTGACCCAAGTCTGAATTATTTAAAAACTCAGCTTCAGGAACGCAAAAAAGAAATCCAGCAAACGCAGCAAACCTCATGGGTAGGTAAAGCCGCGCCTGAATTAGCACTTCCCGATGTTAACGGAAAAGAAGTTTCTCTTGCTTCATTCAAAGGAAAATACGTGCTGGTAGATTTCTGGGCAAGCTGGTGCGGACCATGCAGGGCGGAAAATCCTAACGTGGTAAGAGCTTACAATACTTTCAAGGGAAGAAACTTTACTGTTGTAGGTGTATCGCTAGATAAAGACAAACAAAACTGGGTAAGCGCCATTAAAAAAGATAATTTAAACTGGACGCATATCAGCGACCTCGCATTCTGGAACAGCAAATCTGTTTCAACGTTTGGTTTCCAGGGAATTCCTTTCAATGTTTTAATCGATCCGAAAGGAGTTGTGATCGCAGAAAGCCTTCGTGGTTCGGACCTGATGAATAAATTACAGGAAGTATTGAGCAATTAATTTTTCTTTCCTGCTGTCGTTAATAACAATGCAGGAAGAAAAACAAGATTTGTAAAGGTGGCCATCACCAGGGTTAAGGATGTCAGCCATCCGAGCGCCTGGGTTCCACCAAAACCACTAAAGCAAAATATCACGAATCCCGCGATAAGCACCAGCGAAGTATAAATAATACTGATGCCGGTTTTGTGAATGGTATCCACCACCATCTGCGATTGGGTGTGATTCTTATTCCTGAGTTCCTGTTTATAATTTACAAGAAACCTGATCGTAATATCAATAGCAATACCAAGCGCCACAGAAAATACCAATACCGTTGATGGTTTTATTCTTATGCCTACCCAACCCATCACACCCGCAGTAATCACGAGCGGAATTAAATTCGGTATTAACGAGCATATCAGTATCCTGAAAGACCTGAATAAATAAAGCATGCAAAGAGCAATTAATAAAAATGCCCACATGATACTTTCTTTCAACCCATTGATTATAAAAGATGTTCCTTCAAGAAAGGTTACGCTGCTTCCCGTTAATATCACTTTGTAAGATGCAGTGTCGAAGAGCTGGCGGCTCTTGCCATCAATTTCGGTGAGCAGTTCCTGCAATCGTTTGCTGCCAACGTCCTTCATATTAGCACTAATGCGTGTACGTTGGTTCGTTGAATCCATAAAATTCCTCACCAGTTTCGTAAAATTATTTTGCTTCGAGGCGTCGCCTGGTTTGCTGCTTAAATACTGGGCAAGAAAAGGAATATCAAAAGAATTTGGCAGACCATAGTTAGAGCTGTCTCCATCATAATAAGCCTGTCTTGCAAATTTCATCCCTTCCACAATGGAAAGCGGGTGGTTCATTTCCGGCTTATCGCCAATATAAGTTGCGAGCGAATCTATGCGCGCAAAAGTTTTTAACGGATTAATCCGGAGCCCATTTTTCTTTTTTGTATCGATGATAATTTCCAGCGGCATCACTCCTTTAAAATGATGCTCGAAAAATTTCAGGTCGGTATATATCTTATCCGTTTTCGGAAGGTCATCGACAATAAAGCCTTCACTCTTCAATCTTAATATTCCTGCTATAGCAATGGCAATAATTACCGTGGTAACAACATAAATAATTTGCCGGTTGTGCAGTGCCCACAGTTCTAACCTGTCCAATATTTTCAACAGCAGTTTGCTTTCGAGATAGCGCATATGCTTCACCTTAGGAGGAGGAAGGAAACTTAAAGCGACCGGTATAATAATGAGGGAAATAAAAAACAATGCAAAAATATTTATCCCTGCTACCACACCAAATTCCTTTAGTATCGCGCTTTTGGTGAGTGCAAAAACGGCGAAACCAATTGCCGCTGCAATATTACAAAACAGGGTTACAATACCCATCCTGCTCACCATTTCGATAAGCGAAGAAAATTTTATATTACCCGGATATGCGGCTGCTACTCCATTCCTTTTATAGGAATATTCATTGTCCTTATTTTTAATCGCATCTCGATAAGAGCTGTGGTATTTATTCAGGAAATAAATACAATTGGGTATCCCTATCACTACAATCAGGGGAGGGATCAGCGCATTGAGCAAAGTAATGTTATAGCCAAAAAGGTGCATGGTTCCCAAACTCCACAATACACCGGTGACCACAACAAACAATGATAACAATGTTGCGCTAAGACTTCTGAAAAACAAAAACAGGATAATCGCAGAAAGCAGTACGGAACCGAACAGGAACCACTTCATTTCACTTGCAACACGCGTAGCCATATTGGTTCTTATCAGTGGCAGTCCGCTGTAATGCATTTCCAGGGAATGTTTTTTGCCAAAAGCTTCGCCGTTGTCAACAATAGATTTTACAACATCATTTCGTTTTTTCGAATTCAGTACATCCTTATTAATACTTACTGCTGCAAGAAAAGTACGCGTGGAATCATTATATAAAAGTCCGTTGTAAAATTTCAGCTTCAGAAACACGTTCCTTGCGCTATCCAATATGGTTTGCGATAAAATACCGGGGGGAAAAACCGGTATCGCATGAAGCTTTTCTGTATTGGTATCCTTCTCGAGATTCGTTGCCCCGGGAATACTCAAGACTCCTGAAACACCCGTTATCAGCTTTAGCTTTTCAATTAATGAAGTATAGTCATTAAATACATTTGCCTTATAGAAATTTTCAGTTTGAAAACCAACCACCAAAAGGTTACCATCATCACCAAACTGTTGGCGAAAGTCCTGGTAGGCAATATACTTGGCATTATCGGTAGGAATCGCCCTCGAAAACTCATAACTGAGCTGCACTTTTGATGCGTGCCAGCCCATGAAAACGGTAAGAGCCAGTACAAATATCAGCAACGGCCACCGGAACCGCAGAATAAATAAAGCGAGTTTCCCCCACATCTGGTATAATTAAATGAATTAGTAAAAGTCATCAAAGATAGCGTCTGAGCCGTAAAGAGTAACAGTCCTCCACAATGGGGATTTCGTACCTTTCGGTTGTGGTTAACCATAAAACAAAAGGCATCGTTATCAAGACGGTTAAATATGGCGAAACAAGCATTATTGCCGGCATCTATACAGAATTATATGGTCTGCAATCTTACATTGTAAATGGCGTTAGGACCACTTCCAAAAAGGGTTCCGGCGGGTCTAATCTTCTTCAGCCCCCCGCCATCCTCGACCTAGTTGTGTATCACAATGATTTAAAAAATTTGCAACGTCTAAAAGAATTTAAATGGGGAGTGGTGTACTCGCAATTGTTTTTCAATGTTTATAAGAATTCGGTGGCGCTATTCATGATAGAATTGCTCCAGAGAAGCTTGAAACAACCCGAGCCTAATCCTGCGTTGTACCAGTTCATAGAAGATGCTTTTATACATCTTGATAATGCAAGTGATAGCGTTGTGGCCAATTTTTCACTGTATTTCGCAATACACCTCAGCTCATTTTATGGATTCCGTTTTTCGGATAAGTATTCGGATAAAACGAATATCCTCGATTTAAAAGAAGGTGAATTTGTAGAGGAGCGCCCAACACACCGATACTATCTTGAAGGGGAATACAGCGAAATCACTTCTCATTTATTAAAAGTGATGCAACCATCGGAATTAAACCAGATCCGACTTAACCAGGAGAACCGGCGGATACTTTTGCACGCTTATGAAACATTTTATGCGCTGCACGTGCAGGATTTTGGAACAATGAAAACATTACCTGTTCTCGAAGCGGTGCTTTCATAATAACACACGGGAAAATGAATTTGCTAGTGAATTCTCCTGTGCATTTTCAATTAATATTACGCCGGGTTTTTTGCCACGTTCAAAATCACCAAAATTATCGCCTATTCTCAAAGCCTTTGCCCCATTGGATGTAGCCCATAATAATAGTTCTTCATTCGCCAGCGCCGGGAATTGCAATTGCAAAGCTTTCAGTTCTGATAAAATACTTAATTCATGATTAGATGCAAAACTATCCGTTCCGATAACGATTGTGGCTTTAAAATCTTTTAGTAATTGAACAGCAGGATATTGTCCAGTGATGTATTTATTTGCGTTCGGACAAAGGCACCAAAATAATTCGGGCAGTATATTTTTATTTTGATGTATCCAGTCGAGGTCGTTTTTATTCGTCGCCACGTTGTGCACCAGCAACAAAGAATGATCGGCAGAAATACTTGGTAACACCGTTTGAATACTTGATTTCCCTTTCGGAAAAATACTATCGGCGCTTATTCCCAGTGCTGCATACAACCGGAGTAAATCACCGGTTCCACTGATAAAAAATTCATTCTCTGCGGCGCTTTCCTGGTTGTGTATCGACAATAAATTTCCCTGCTGCTTCGCATTAATTAATTCAAATAATTTTTTCGATACGGAATAGGGTGCATGCGGGACAATTGATACGGGTTGATTTAATTTTTTAAACTGATCATATATTGTAGAGCTAAAATTAAATCTTGCATCGGCAGCATCTTCCGCTACTCCTGTTGTTTCCACAAAATTCTGATAATAAATATTTCTTTGGAGCTTTTGCGAAAAGGTATGGGTAGTATTTAAAATATCTCCGATCGCCGCAATTCCATTTTTGATCATGGTTGATTCTGCGTCGGCTATGCATTGGAGTATGAATTGTTCATCAAAATTGCGGATATTCATCACCGTTAATAGGAAAGGGGTCATTCCTTTTCCTTCCGGAATAGCTCCTTTCATATGCGACAACTCGAGGTGGCAATGGCAGTTTATAAACCCGGGGCTAATAATTCCGTTGTGTTTTTCAATATCGTCACCAGCATCCTGGTCTTTGATGATTTCTTTTACAACCCCATTTTCATCTGTTACAAGCACCCATTTCCTGCCAAGCATTGTGTATCCGGTAAATAAGTAATCTGCACTGAACTTCCTGTAATTCATGATGGTTGAAACAATTAACTTTGCGCACCCGATTTTACCTAAAAGTAAAGGAATCTATGTTAGATAAATTAGAGGCTATAAAGGCAAGGTTCAATGATCTTGGTGTTGCATTGACTAATCCAGCTGTTGTTAACGACAACAAAAAGTTCATGGAAACCAGCAAGGAATACCGCAGCCTCGAAAAGATCGTTAACGCCCACAACGACTACTTAAAAGTTATCGATGATATTTCTTTCTATAAAGAAGCGCTTAATGGTGATGATGCCGAGCTCCGCGACCTTGCCAAGGAAGAAATGCCCCCCCTCGAAGAAAGGAAGCAAAAACTGGAATCATTCATCCGACAATTATTAATTCCAAAAGATCCGCAGGACGATAAAAATGCCATTATTGAAATCCGCGCAGGTACGGGTGGCGATGAGGCCAGCCTTTTTGCGGGCGATCTTTTAAGAATGTACTTGCGCTATTGCGAGGGTCGTGGCTGGAAAACCGCTATACTCAGCGAAAGTGATGGAACCGTAGGCGGATACAAAGAAGTTCAATTAGAAGTTACGGGAGAAGAAGTGTACGGAATTTTAAAATTTGAGAGTGGTGTGCACCGTGTGCAGCGTGTTCCCGATACGGAAACCAGCGGCCGCGTGCATACTTCAGCAGCTACCGTGGCGGTAATGCCCGAAGCGGAAGAAGTTGATTTTGAGCTGAACCCGGCAGATGTGAAAATGGAAACGTCGAGAAGTGGTGGGGCTGGCGGACAAAACGTAAATAAGGTGGAAACAAAAGTACAGCTCACCCATATACCCACTGGAACCGTGGTGGTTTGCCAAACAGAACGCTCCCAGCTCGGCAATCGCGAAAAGGCGTTTAACATGATGCGCACAAAACTTTATGAAGAACAGGTGCGTAAACAGGAAGACGAAATTTCGAGGCACCGTAAGAGCCTTGTGAGCAGCGGCGACC
>JBDTMM010000062.1:0-9340 GCA_039934275.1 Flavitalea sp.
AAATAAATACATCCATGAGTTTTGGTGCCGAATACTTCCTCGACGATCACGTGGATGATCTTATCGAAAGTGAAATTCCCCTGCTTACTCTAAAAGACAACTGGTTGCTGGTCGAAATTTCATTTGTTAGTCCCCCATTGAATCTGAAAGAAAAATTATTTGCACTCGAAATAGCTGGTTATCGCCCGATACTCGCTCACCCCGAACGATATACTTACTTCGCCCGCGACAAAAGCGTGTATGACGAACTTAAAGAAGCGGGTTACCGCTTCCAGGTAAACCTGCTTTCACTAACAGGATATTACGGAAAAGCACCCTTTGAATTGGCCCAATATCTAATTAAAAAGAAATATGTAGAGCTTCTCGGCACCGATCTCCATCACACCCGCCACCTGCAGGCCTTGCAAACCAACCCACAGCTGACGGACGTTGTAAAACAACTTGAAGACTCGGGCTTACTGCTTAACCAGACCCTTTAGTTCTTTCTCCATTACCATATACATACAACAATCACCGGCAGTACCCTATCATCAACGCTGTTCCTAAACAAATGGAGCAGGCTTTTGTATTACATTAGTATGAATGAGTTTACAATAAAGGATCTGGAAAATCTTTCAGGTATAAAGGCGCACACCATTCGTATATGGGAGCAGCGCTATTCATTCCTGAAGCCCCGGCGTTCTAACACAAACATTCGTTATTACCACACAGAGGAACTTAAAACCATTCTCAACATTGCTCTGCTTAATAAATACGGATTTAAGATCTCGCACATCAATGGCATGACCGGCGAGGCAATGAAGAATCAGATATACGCCCTGTCGCAGACTGAAGCAAAACAGGAAATCGTGTTTAATGAATTACTGCATTTCATGGTTGACCTGGACATGCGAAATTTTGAAGAAAGCCTCGACAAACATATTTATTCAATCGGAATAGATAAAGCAATAACCAACGTCATATTTCCCTTTCTTACGAGGATAGGAATTCTATGGGTAACTGATCACATAAAAGTGGCACAGGAACATTTGATTACGAATATTATCCGTCAGAAATTTATAATGGGCATTGAACAGGCATCGCCTTTGCAAAAGTCAGATAAGAAAATGGTGTTGTTTTTACCTACGGGTGAACATCACGAGCTTGGGTTATTATACGTTCATTATCTTCTTAAAATCCGTGGGATAGAAGTTTTATATCTTGGCGCGGATCTTCCCGCAGAGGACCTGGATTATGTTTGTCGCTTCAGCAAACCAGATTATGTGTATAGCCACCTCACCACCATTCCCGCAAAACTGGACATTCAGAAATATTTAACGGAGATACGTAGCCGAATTAAAATTATACCGATTGTGGTTTCGGGAAGGTTGGGCCAACATCATCACAACAAGATTCCCCCTGGCATACTTATAAAACATTCCCTGCAAGAGGTTATTGACCTGCTGACTGCCTGAAAAACGGCACCTGTTTAATCTTTTAACTCAGAACCATTCACTTTATTCAACAATAAGCCGTTATATATCAACGATTTGAGGCCCGATTTTTGTTTAACTTTGTGTATAAATCGTTAAACAGATAATATGGGCACAGCAGAATTTAACAGCATGCTGGTATCTAATTCAGAGTTTTTGCGGCCATTTGCAATAACCCTTACCAGGGATTCAGAAATAGCGAAGGACTTATTTCAGGAAACATTGTACCGCGCAATTGCAAACCGTGAGAAATATAATGTAGGCACAAACATAAAAGCGTGGTTGTACACCATCATGCGGAATATTTTTATAAATAACTACCGTAGGAATATTAAAAAACGAACGGTATTTGCATCTTCGGTATACGAAATGAACTGGGAACACCTGCAGGCATCGAATTATTCTACGGAAGCAAAGGTCCAGATGAAGGAAATATTAAACACCGTTGACCGTCTTCCCGAACTTTTCAAAAAACCATTTTTATTGTATTATGAAGGATTCAGATATCATGAAATTGCCGATATACTGAAAGAACCTTTAGGAACAGTGAAAAGCCGGATACACTTTGCCAGGAGATTGCTAAAAGCGCAGGTAGAGAAATTCTAAGAAAATTTGAACAACAAAGCGATAGTTATTGGAAGCGGATTCTCTGGTTTGTCGGCCGCATCATTTATGGCAAAGGCAGGATGGAAAGTTACCGTGCTTGAAATGCACGATATACCCGGCGGAAGAGCGAGGCAATTAAAAAAAGATGGATTTACGTTCGACATGGGTCCAAGCTGGTACTGGATGCCGGATGTGTTCGAAAGATATTTTGCAGCGTTCGGAAAAAAAGCAGGAGATTATTATTCACTCGAGCGGCTTGATCCATCATATAGGGTAGTATGGCCGGAGGCATCAACCCAAATACCAGCTGGCATTACAGCATTGAAGACCCTATTTGAATCATGGGAAAAAGGGGCAGCCAAAAAACTGGATGCATTTCTGAAAGAGGCAGCATTTAAATATAAAGTGGGAATTCAAAACCTGGTATACAAACCGGGGCTTTCATTGCTTGAATTTGCAAATGCTGATTTTTTAAAGGGGCTATGGAGAATGGATGTATTTACGTCGATGAGAAAACACGTAAATAAATATTTCAGGGATGAACGGATCAGGCAACTGATGGAGTTTCCGGTGTTGTTCCTTGGCGCGTTGGCAAAGGACACACCTGCACTTTACAGCCTGATGAACTACGCGGATATTGTTGGTGGAACCTGGTATCCAAAAGGAGGGATGTATAGTGTGGTGGAAGCGATGCACAAACTTGCAGAAGAATTGGGCGTTGAATTTCAATTCAACGCTGAAGTGACTGGATTTGAAATTGATAAGAATGAAATTGCAGGTGTGAAAACAAAAAATAAATATTACGATACAGATGTTGTTATAGCGAGTGCTGATTATCATTTTGTAGAACAGCATCTCGTTCCTCCATCACATCGCAGGTACACACAAAAATATTGGGACAGATTGCAAATGGCGCCATCCTGTTTTATCTATTACGTAGGGTTAAATAAAAAACTGAAAAATGTAAATCATCACATGCTATTTTTTGATACCTCGTTCGAAAAACACGCGGAAGAAATGTATTCAAAAAAATCTCTTCCTACCGAACCTTTATTTTACGTAAGTGTTACATCAGTAACAGATGATTCAGTAGCGCCTGAGGGTTGCGAAAATCTATTTTTTCTGATTCCGGTGGCAGCAGGACTTGAAAACGACAGCGAAGAAACCCGCGAAAAATATTTCAACATGATCATGTCCAGGTTTGAAAAACATACCGGTGAAGAAGTAAGAGGCTCTATCATTTACAAATCTACATTTGCTCATAGCGACTTCGTTAATGAATACCATTCTTTTAAAGGAAACGCTTATGGGCTAGCAAATACATTAATGCAAACCGCTAACCTTAAACCCGGCATCAGGAGTAATAAATTAAAGAACCTATATTACACTGGTCAATTGACGGTTCCGGGGCCTGGAGTACCTCCGAGCCTTATTAGCGGGGAAGTGGTAGCTGGTGTTATTCATTCAATACATCAAATACAACAGTCATGAGTCTGCAATTATTTCATAATGTAAGTCAGCATTGCAGCAGGATAACAACCGCCGCATATAGTACCTCATTTGCTTCGGCGATAAAATTGCTTCACTCAGATCTTCGAGAACCGATTTATAATATTTATGGTTTTGTAAGATTTGCCGATGAGATTGTTGACACATTTCATGATTTTGATAAATATTCACTACTTGAACAATTTAAAAAGGAAACCTATCAGTCAATAGCCAGTAAAATAAGTTTGAACCCGATATTAAATAGTTTTCAACTTACAGTAAATAAATATAAAATTGACCATACATTAATTGGATCATTTTTCAAAAGCATGGAAATGGATTTGAAGATGCAACAATATGATGAAGGTAATTACAACGAATACATTTATGGTAGTGCCGAAGTGGTAGGACTGATGTGCCTGCAGGTTTTCTGCGAAGGCAATCAATCTTTATATAAATCCCTCCAACCCTCCGCGCAATCGCTGGGTGCGGCATTTCAAAAGGTTAATTTTTTGCGTGATGTAAATGCTGATTTCAATGGATTGTCAAGAACCTATTTTCCCGATGCAGATTTCCGAAATTTCTCTATAGAAATGAAGTCCAAAATCGAGAATGATATTGCTGAAGATTTCAATGATGCTTATCAGGGAATTAAAACCTTGCCTTGGAAAGCTAGATTTGGTGTTTATGTTGCCTATAAATATTATCTTTCTTTATTCAAAAAAATCAAACGCGTTCAGGCTTCAAGAATTTTAATGGAAAGGATCAGGATTCCCAATTATAAAAAGGCGATTATTATTGTGCGCGCCAGTGTAAAAAATCAACTTAACATGATATAAAACAATGAGTATATCTGAAGTGATATTAGTGAATGAAGCTGATGAGCCTACTGGGGCCATGGAAAAAATGCAGGCCCATAAAAACGGCATTCTTCATCGTGCCTTCAGCGTTTTTATTTTTAATAGTGCAGGGGATATGCTGCTGCAACGCCGGTCCGAATTGAAATACCATAGCCCAGGGCTTTGGACAAATGCATGCTGCAGCCATCCGGCTCCGGGCGAAGAAACATCGGATGCAGCATCGCGCAGATTAATGGAGGAACTCGGTTTCGAAACGCCCCTTTCTGAATTATTTTCATTTACATATCGTACTTCTTTCGATAATGGCCTTACGGAAAATGAATTTGATCATGTATTTGCAGGAATATATGACGGCGATATTGAGGCCGATGCGGAAGAAGTGATGGATTATCAATACCTGGCACTGGACGAAATTGCATCCAAGCTCGAATTTTATCCAGAAGAATTCTCTTCATGGTTTAACATTGCTTTCCCAAGAATTGAGGCCTGGGCGAAAAAAGAATTGAATATTTTTCAAAAGCCTGTATAAAATGCGAGAATGAACTGGTTGCCGTATATAGGAATTGTTGTAGGAGTTTTTTTATTGATGGAAGCCATCACCTGGCTCACCCATAAATATATTATGCACGGTTTGTTATGGTATCTTCATGAAGACCATCATCAAAAGAAAGACGATGGTTTTTTTGAAAAGAATGATGCCTTCTTCATGATTTTTGCAGTGCCTTGTTTCTGCTGCATTTTATTCGGAACCCTCGACAAAATATTCTGGTTGCAGGCAATTGGATTTGGAGTGATGGCTTATGGATTTGCATATTTCATGGTACATGATGTTATTATTCACCAGCGTTTCAAATGGTTTACCCGTACAAATAACACTTATGTAAGGTCAATAAGATGGGCACACAAAATGCACCACAAACACCTTGATAGATTCGATGGTGAGTCGTTTGGAATGTTATGGGTGCATAAAAAATATCGCGATAAAATTAAAAAGGAAAAAAATTTTCAAGTTATAAAGCCAAATCATAAAAAAGAAATGCCCGGACCTCTCGTATGACCAAAAAGTACGATTACATTGTTGCTGGCGCCGGTGCAGCGGGATTGAGTCTGATTATACATCTTATAGAATCGGGTAAATTTAAAGACAAAAAAATTCTTCTTGTAGACCGCGTTCAAAAAAACCTGAACGACCGTACCTGGTGCTTTTGGGAATCGTCTCATGGAATATTTGAATCTATCGTTTATAAGCGATGGCAAAAATTATGGTTTTATTCCAATTGGTATTCTTCACTCAATAATATTGGCCCCTACACTTATAAATTGATCCGGGGTATTGATTTTTATAATTATTGTTTTAAAATAATCAGGGAACAAGTAAATATTGATATTCAATACGGAGAGGTACAGTCTTGCTTTAGTGATAAACACGAAACGGGAATAGT
Source organism: Flavitalea sp. (assembly GCA_039934275.1). Lineage (GTDB taxonomy): Bacteria > Bacteroidota > Bacteroidia > Chitinophagales > Chitinophagaceae > Flavitalea. The sequence goes on from JBDTMM010000062.1 coordinate 5,869, forward strand.
ATTAAATGGCGAAAATATATTCGCTGATTATGTTTTTAATAGTATTCAGTTTGAGCAACCCAAAGCCGAAAAAAGGTATCAATATTTATTACAACATTTTAAAGGGTCTTTTATACAAACCGAGGAAAAAATATTTAATCCTTCGGAAGCGACATTGATGGACTTTCGCGTGGATCAACAACATGGGACAACATTTGTGTACGTTATGCCGTTTTCTTCAACAGAAGCGCTTGTAGAGTACACTATTTTTTCTCCGGCAGTTCTTGGACAGGATGAATATGATAAGGGCATCAAGGAGTATTGTAACAATCATCTAAAGCTTTCGCGATACAATATTCTGAGTGAAGAGTTTGGAGTGATACCAATGACGGATCATCCTTTTAGAAGTGCTCAACATCATATTATTAATATTGGCACCGCCGGTGGACAAACAAAGGCATCAAGCGGGTATACCTTTCAGTTTATTCAAAAAAATAGTGCTGCTATTGCTGGGGCATTAATAACTACCGGAGCTCCGTTTTTTAAAACATCAGTGCTTTCCAAACGGCATGCGTGGTTCGATTCTGTTCTATTAAATATTCTCGCAAAAAATAAAATGTCAGGTGAAAAAATATTTTCACTTTTTATGAAGCGAAATACATTGAACGAAGTTTTGAAATTTCTAGATAATGAAACTTCTATGATGGAAGAGCTAAAGATCATTAGCCCCCTGCCAAAATTAATTTTCTCCAAAGCTGCGCTGCAAACTTTTTTCAGGTAAAAGTGCAACTAACGAATTGATAACCTTTGCGTTCGGAGCGTACGAAAAAAATTAACCTACGAATATTCTTGTAGAATCATCTCACCAAATGAAAAGGAACAAGTATAGTTAAAAGGGATATCCGATCGCAAGGTTAAATACAAGGTTTTCTTTTCTCCAGATGCTGCTGCCAAAATTTATTTTATCAATTACCCATGGATTTTCGGGTTTCTGAGAACTCGTATTGGAGCCATCCAATAGCCACGGCTGACGAATGGGAAACGCAACATCCAATCTTAATACAAGAATAGAAATGTCAACACGTAAACCAATACCGGTGCCGGCAGCAAGCTGGGTTAGAAAGGCTTTTGTAAACTGCGCATTGGGTTTATTCGGATCAGGATTATATAGCCAGATATTTCCTGCGTCAACAAATACGGCCCCATATATTGGTGAAAATAGCTTAAACCGCAATTCAGTATTCATTTCCAATTTGATATCACCTGATTGATCGGGAACAAATCCTTTTGTATTAGTACTCTTAGACCGATATAATCCAGGGCCTAATGAACGGCTCCTGAACGCGCGTAAACTATTATTTCCACCAATAAAGAATTGTTTAATAAACGGGAGCGCACTCGAATTTCCGTAAGGGAAACCCACTCCAATATCTATCCTGTTAACCCAGGTATTTCTTCCACCGATATTTTTATAATACCGAAAATCAGTTTCCATTTTTAGATACTGCGAAAACGGTGCACCGAATAATCGCGCAGTGTCTCCACTTTTGATGACACTCTTCTTAATTAGTCCGGCAATATTTCCCGATATATCTACAGTTCCATTAAAATAAAATGCATTATCCTGTACCCTTCCCACCAATTGATTAAATAAATAATTATACGAAGCGCCAAGTATAAATTGTGTGTCTACGACCTTGCGTAATGTCTCGTCTGTTTTGATACTGTCTCTGTAAATTTGCGAAACATTCATCGGTTGCACGTACTGAACAGTAATTGGATAAAAAGTATGCTCTTTCTGCGGACTTTCTTTCCATATATATCCGAATGCACCACGGAATGAGTTCAGCGTATATAATTTTTGCCTCTTGAGTACGTCATATCCCAACTGGATATTTGTACGCGGAACAAAACCTCCTCTCGGATTTAAATATATAAATGGAATTACAAACCTTGGAATAGCCAGGTTTGCTTCGGCTCCGAAATTATATGTATTAAACCCCCTGTACTGGCCGCTGTATTGCACTTCACTACCACCGGTAAGATTTACGTTTAATATTTCTCCGCCTTTTAATGCGTTCCTGTTTGTAAATCCAAGTGTAACCTGTGAGCCCGTAAGGTTGTTGGATTTTGTAAGGCCCCCAATTTCAATTCTCAAAGATTTTTTCGGAAGTGGTGTTAAATAATAATACGCATTTAATAATGTGTCGCCCTGTGTTTCGAAACGATTCTTTACAAATTTAAAGATCCCGAGGTTTATTAAACGGTTGAGGGTTGCATTGTGTTCGCCGCGGTTATAAATATCATTTTTACTGAATTGCATCGCCTGCCTGAATAATTTCGGCTTATAAAATTTTGACGAATCGATGACATAATAATCATCATACATCACGCCATATCTTCTGCTGGTATCCCGCGCAGGGCCATTTACATTAAACCTCGAATAAATAACAATGTCATTGATACGATAAATTCTTCGCGCCTGCTGGGGAGTTTGAGATTTTGTATTGACATATATATCTATCAGGTGATTACCGGTGGTGGAATCCACATCAACAATTATATTACTCGGATCGAAGAAATAAAATCCTCTTTGTTTTAAACGCGCATCGATCCTTTCTCTTTCGGCCTTCACTACTTCAAGGTCGAATGGCTCTCCTTTTTTTAGGAGGCTTCTCTTTTTAGTATTATTTATATTCTTTTGAAGCATGGAGCTGTCCTCCATAAATACCACCTTGTTTATGGTATATCTTTCCCCTGTTACAGCAGTATATGTTGCTGTTGCCCGTTTATTTTTTATTGTGACCTCACCCGTTACTGCCGATCTGAAATAACCGGAATTCTCAAGGTGGTTCTGGAGAATGATACTTGTTTTTTCAAGATTTAAGTCGCTTAATACAACTGGTGGCTCCCCCAGTTTTTTGATCAGCCTGCGAATGGAAATTTTATGCTTTGGTGTTCCGCCGATGTTCCAAAACCACAATTTGGGTCGCAATCCTAAAATACTGCTATTTGGTTTTGGACGTGTCAATAGATTGAGCTCCTTTGATAGAGCCTTCTTCTTTTTATTACTGTATGATACCGGTTTATTTATTTTAACCTTCGAGCCAATGTATAAAGATTCTTTCGCCGGAAGATATTTTGTATTGTTGCACGACACCCAGCCGAATGCACATAAAATGGTTAATATAGAAATGATGATCTTTCGGATATGCATTTTACTGTTTTGTGGATCCCTTGTTTTCAACAATCGTTTTTCTGTTGTCTGATGCCGTTGGTTCGTCTTGACGTTCCTTTTTTAATTTCCGGACTTGTTTTTTAGGGCTATGAAATAATTCTCTGAACTTATTGAAATCGAAGCGGATAATAAATGTTATGCCGCTTTCAATTATATATCCTTCCAGTTCACCCTCATATTCATTTTTGCGATAGGCGCGTATGAGGTAACGGCCGTCCCTGCTTAACATATAGTCAAGCGCAACATTTCCGGCAA
>JBDTMM010000063.1:0-9276 GCA_039934275.1 Flavitalea sp.
CGTCCGGGACTCGAGCAGCATTGCATCAGTTTCCTTTATTATTGAATCCGCATTTGGGGTAACCAGGTTATCGTAGTATTTTATTAACCGGGGTTCAAAGAATGGTGTCCGTACCAGGCGGTCATCGGTAAAGGAGATGCCATCCCAGTAATGGTCCTTAAAAAAATGATACACATAATTTGAATCATATTTACCGCCGGGCTGTTTTGATGCAGGCGGAATTTTTGGTTCGTTCATCGCCTTAAAAAGGGAGGTGAGAAAAAGATTGGGATATATTACGCTGATGCTATCCCTGTAACGCTGTAACTGGTCGGCCAGTTTCCTGCTTTCAAATGCAACCAGCAGTGAATCTTTTTTTGATTTGGCCTGGGCATATAATAAAGAAACATCGCTGATCAGTTTCCCGGTTTTTGCGGCATAGGCCGAATATTGCTGGAACTGTTCATTTTCAGGCGACCCCGTAAATTTTACGCTTGATGGCAGATTGGAACTGTCGGCTGAAATAGAAAAATTTTGGACGCTGTCTACCAGCATTTCCAACAAGATCTGTTTACTGGGAGAAACCACGAAGTAAATGCCACCTTTAAGCGGCTCATAGCCCTTAAAGTGGCCGTTGGAGTTGCTATCGAGCATCGCTGAATCCGCAAGCGCCTTTACTTTACCGAAATAATAACCCAGGTAAACGTAGGAATTTTTGTAAGGCTTGAGGGTTACGGCGATATCATGGCCCTGCTGCGAAAAAACAGGCAGAAAAGCCAAAACCGAAATGGATAATATGAAAAGTTGTTTCATTTGGATATCAAATATACCGACCGTTTTGTAGTATTATTGTTCTATGCTTTTGATGCATTCCAAATCCATTACGCCACGACTGCAATATATTGTTAATTTTTTCAGTCAGGAATTATTCGAACATCCCATTCGAATTACTACCAACAAGGACGTATACCTCGCACACACTGGTCCCAAGATTAATTATTATTTCCAGGAAATCGCAGACGAAGAATTTTTAATTGCTCCTGTACCGATTCTTTTTGAAACGGATATCCATCCTCAGGAAATTTCCTGCTTCGAAATAAATTACCACAAGGCCTTTTTTCAAACTACCGGCGACATGCACTTTGACATTTTCGCCGCTTCATTTTATCTTATCAGCCGCTACGAAGAATATGTGCCGCATGAAAAAGATGAATATGGTAGATATTCGCATACCAATTCCATTGCTTTTAAGGAAAGTTTTTTACACGAACCTCTTGTAAATACGTGGCTGCAGGAATTCAAAAGCGCACTGCTTGCAAAATTTCCATCGCTTCAATTCAAGGGAAAGCAGTTTGCAAATATGGTTACCTACGATGTGGACATTGCCTATTCTTATCTAAACAAGGGTTGGATAAGAAATATTGGTGGCACAATTAAATCACTCCTGAACGGCCAGATAAAACTCGCTATTGAAAGATGGCAGGTTTTACTAAGGATGAAAAAAGACCCTTACGATTGTTTTGAATGGCTCGATGCATTGCACCTTTATTGCAGACTGAAACCGTATTATTTTTTCCTTGTTGCAAGGCAGGTTTCCAAATACGATAAAAACAATTCCACTTCGTCCAGGCGATTCCGCGAACTGGTTGAATATTATTCAACAACCTATAGTACCGGCCTTCATCCATCCTGGAAAAGTGGCGATGACCCCTCTTTATTAAAAGAAGAAAAGGAGTGGCTCGAAGTTGTTGCTGAAAAAGAAATTTACGCGAGCAGGCAACACTACCTGCGGTTTAATATACCTGAAACTTTTCGATCGTTAATAAAGGCGGGAATTAATAAGGAATTTTCTATGGGATACGGCACCATTAATGGTTTCCGCGCATCTGTGACCTCCAGTTTTCCCTGGTACGATTTGGAAAGAGATCAAACCACATCGCTGATTATGTATCCATTTTGTTTTATGGATGCGAATTCTTTTTATGAAAGGAATCATTCTCCTGCGCAAGCTTATGATGAACTGATGAAGTTTTACGACGCCGTAAAAAAAGTAAACGGAATGCTCATAACGGTATGGCACAACCATTTATTGTCAGAAGATAAAAGAACCACCGGCTGGAAGAAAATGTTTGAAGTATTTATGCGCGATACCGTTTACTGGGACGCTTACTATGATGGGGTACCGGCGTAATTTTCCGAAGTGCGCTATTTATCATGTACACGCCGTAAAGGGTAACCCCACCCCCCGCGATCATATAAATGGTAAGGTCTTCACTAAATAATATTACCCCGAATAATACCGCAACGATTGGATTGATGTATGCATAAATCGACATCTGCTCTACTGATAAATGCTGCAAAGCATAGAGATAAGCCGTAAAGGCAAACACCGATCCGAATAGGACGAGGTAGCCGATCGCGGTCCACGACTGCCAGGGAATATCCTTTATCGGAATTACATTTCCAGAGCTATACGAGGTGGCTAATAATACTGCACCTGCCATGAACATTTGTAAACCGATGCTGAAATATGGGTTGAACTCGCGTGCCTCTTTCTTTGTAAATAATGTGCCCAGTGCCCATGTCCACGCTGCGGTGATGGAGATTGAAATACCAAATAAAAATTCGTGATTAAAAAAATCGTGTAGGTGTTCGTAAAAAATAACACAGATGCCGGCGAAGCCAAGAAGAAACCCTTTTAGTGCACCCAGCGGAATTCTTTCCGATGAGCTGAACAGTCCGATCACTACCATCCACAATGGGAAAGTTGCCGCGATAATAGCACCGAGCCCCGCAGAAATATATTGAACGCCCCAGGTAGTTAAACCGTTGCTGCATAAAATATTCAGGAAACTCAACACCCCTATCGTGTACCACTCGCGCCCCCTTGGCCATTTTGCCCCCTTGTAAATAAAATAGATAATGTACAACGCGCCGGCGAGCAGTTGTCGAAACCCCGCCAGTTGTAATGCGGGCATGTGCATTACCCCCTGCTTTGATGCAACCCAGGTAGTGCCCCACAAAATACAAACTGCTGCAAGTGCCATCAGTGCTTTCCTGCGCGGTTTAAATTTTGTTTTTATGACCCTGTTGACCATTTAATGTTTAAAATGCCTGAGCCCGGTAATCACCATGGCCAGATTATTCTGCTTGCAATATTCTATTGAATCTTTATCGCGAATGGATCCACCCGGCTGGATAAATGCAGCTATCCCTGCCTCGTGCGACAACTTCACACAGTCGTCAAAAGGAAAAAATGCATCGGACGCCAGCACTGCGCTATTCAAATCGAAATTGAATTGTTTTGCTTTTTCAATCGATTGTTTTAACGAATCTATCCTGCTTGTTTGTCCACAGCCCTTTCCTATTAGTTGTTTGTTTTTTACGAGCGCTATCGCGTTCGACTTAAGATGTTTGCAAACAAGGTTTGCAAATTCAAGATCCTCTTTTTCTGATGGAGTGGCTGCCCTTGTTCCGTGGTCGTCCCAAGTGGTGTAACTTCCATTGTCTGAATCCTGTACCAACGTTCCGTTAAGAACACTTTTATACATTTTGCTTCCACCATTTTCCGGGAGGTGATACTGAAGCAATATCCTGTTTTTCTTTGCTTTTAATACGTCCATTGCACCGGCATCGAATCCCTGTGCCAAGAGCACTTCAAAAAATATATCGTTAATGGCAAGTGCGGTTTGTTTGGTTATCAGTCCATTGCATACCAGTACGCCCCCAAAAGCAGATTCCGGATCACCCGCAAGCGCCGCTCCCCACGCCTCATGAATACTTGACCTCAGTGCAGCGCCGCAAACATTGGTATGTTTTATTATTGCAAAGCAGCACTGGTTGAATTCAGTAATTATTTGCAACGCGGCATCAATGTCAACAAGGTTATTGTAGGAAATTTCCTTACCGTTCAGCTGCGTAAAGTTTTTGGTGATGTCGCCGTGAAAAACCGCGTGTTGGTGCGGGTTTTCACCATATCTCAAAACCGTTTTATTATTTTGGTCAATAGTTTTTATCGCATTTTCCTTGTTGAAATAATTGGAAATGGCAATGTCGTAATAGGCACAAACCTCAAAAGCTTTTGCAGCAAATAGCCTGCGCGTTTCGAGCGAGGTTTCAGCTGTGCCGTCCAGGATCACATTTTCGAGGTTGGTGTACTGGTCAGGGGAGGCAACTATTAAAACATCTTTGTGATTTTTTGCTGCTGCCCGTATTAATGAAACACCCCCTATATCAATCTTTTCAATGATTGATTTTTCGTCGGTGGTGTTTGAAAGTGTTTCTTCAAAAGGGTAGAGATCCACAATCACCAGGTCTATTTCCGGAATCTTGTATTCTCCCATTTCTTTTACGTCGGTTTCGTTATCCCTTCTTCCTAATATTCCTCCAAAAACGATCGGGTGCAAGGTTTTTACCCGGCCCCCAAGGATTGACGGGTAACCGGTCATGGTTTCCACTGGGGTAACAGGGATATGCAATTGCTCAATGAATTTTTGGGTGCCACCTGTGGAATACAATTTCACCCCCAGCATGTGCAATTGCTTCACAATAGTTTCAAGGCCCTCTTTATAAAAAACAGAAATCAGTGCGGAGGAAATCTTCTTATTCATGCTTGTAATCAGTTTGTAGAAAGGGTGCAAATTTACTTTAAATGAATTGGTCTGCCATAAATAAAATAACCGCTACCAGCAATACTTTTACATATTTATTCTTTTTTAAAATGAGCCACGCGCCAGCGGTAAATATGACTACGTACAAAAGAACTAGCTGGAAAAGGTCAATATGAATTCCTGTGATGGTTGAATATTTGAAACTGTCCATCCATTCAATGGTGCCGTTGAGCAGTTTTATTAACCAGCAAACCATTATTCCGAAGGGTTTTGAAAGAATCGAAATAAATGAAATGACGCATAACCCAATTTCTCCCATCAGCACAATACTCGAAAGCGGGACAGCAATAAAATTGGTGATCAGAAATAAATTGGGGAACTGGTGAAAATAAAATAGGCTGACAGGTACCGTTAATAGTTGTGCGGAAACCGTCACTGCGTTTAATTTCCAGAGCCTGTCGCCCAGTTTATTTTTGAATGGTAATAAGTGATAGATGGCCTTTTGAAATATAACAATACTAAGTAATGCGGAATAGGATAACTGGAACCCAATGTCCCAGAACCAGAACGGATCATAACACAACAAAACGAAAGCCGATGCCGCAAGATTATTAATGATCGAGGCTCGTCGTTGGATGTTTTCACCAAGCACAATGGATGAAAACATTACCGCCGAACGCAATACAGACGGCCCTCCACCTGCTAACAGACTAAACACCCACAATCCTGAAAGAACAATTAATGGGGTTAGCCATTTTGCAAAAGATTTTTTTCCGAAAGGGATGCAGATATATTTTAGTAAACCATAAATGAGACCAAGGTGCAATCCGGATATCGCAACCACATGCACCACACCTGTGTTGCTATAGGAGCTGAGGAGGCCTTTTTCAAGGTCATCTTTATAGCCGATCAATAGCGCTTCGGCAAATCCATATTCTTTTTTTGAAGGGATGTTTTTTTGTAAAACGCTTATCACCCAATCTCTGATGGATAATAAGAGTTTTCCAGGGAATGAAGCGTCGTTGCCTTTAACTATTGTATAATCATCCTTGCCAAGATAAATTTGGAAATAAATATTTCTTAAGGCGCAATATTTTACATAATTGAAATCGCCCGCTGATGAGAAGTTTTTAATACGCTGTGGTGGTTTTGAGAAAGCAATGCGGTCGCCGTATTTTAATTGGATTGGAAAGGAATCTTTTCTAAAGTATATGATAATGTTTATTGGAGAAGAAAATGTGGTATCGTATTGGAGACCTTTTATTTCTCCAATGGTTTTCCATGAGGAGGGTTTTCCGGAGAGGGGTTCCCGAAGCGTTACCAGTGTGATTGTGTTTTTTGAAAAGTAATTATCGGCTGCTTTTGCCTGTGGAGAAAGATCATTTTCGATTGTGAGGAAACAACCCCATCCGAATAATAAGGCGTGAATGGAAACTCCGTTTATCCAGTTGTATTTGAATTTAAAAGAGAGATTAGTAAATGCGAATAAAGTAATTATAGTTAGTGAAATAAGCAGGATTAAAATAATAGGAATGAAGCTGAAGGGGAAATTATTTTGAATAATTATTCCTGTTACAAAGGGAAATAATATTCTGACGAAGGGTGCCTCTTTCCAAACCGGTATGACGGGTAAAGCCATTACGCAATTTGCATCGGACATAATGAAATAAAATGGGGTAAAATACCATTTGTGATGAGATTAAAACGGTAAGTGATTTCCAGGTTGAAGGGGAGGACATAGGTGATACTCAAATGGATTGTATGAGCTTTGTATTCATCCTCCCAAACAAAAAACAGCCCCGAAAGGCTGTTCAAAAAATTATATAGCCCCTAAGCTTTTACTTACTCAAATACATACTCCTGTCCTTATACAACTGCCTGAAGTAGGGATCCTTTAAATCCTTAATAAACCTTATCGCCTCACCCGTACTTTTCATTTCAGGCCCCAGCTCCTTATTAACACCGGGAAATTTATTAAAACTAAACACTGGCTCTTTTATCGCAAAACCTTTTAGTTTTTTTTCAAATTTGAAATCGGTCAATTTATAATCCCCTATCATTACCTTGGTCGCGTAATTCAAATAAGGTATCTGGTATGCCTTTGCAATAAACGGTGTAGTTCTCGAAGCGCGTGGATTTGCTTCAATCACAAACACGTTCCCGTTCTTTATCGCAAACTGAATATTGATTAGCCCCTTGATTTTTAAAGACCGCGCAATTTTTTCAGCATACTCCTCCATGGTCTGCACCACCAAAGGGCTAAGATTAAACTGCGGCAACACCGCATTACTATCCCCACTATGAATACCGGCTGGTTCAATATGTTCCATCACACCCATCACATGAAAATTCTCCCCATCAAAAATTGCATCGATCTCCGCCTCCTGACACCTGTCCAGGAAATGATCGATAAGAATTTTATTTCCCGGAATGTGTTTCAGCAAACTGATCACGGCCTTTTCAACCTCATCGTCATTAATTACAATCCGCATTCTCTGTCCGCCCAATACATAGCTCGGTCGCACAAGTACCGGATACCGCACCCGATTCGCAACCGCGATGGCTTCATCAACAGAAAAGGCAGTACCATAATCAGGATATGGAATGTTTAATTCTTTCAGCGTGTCGCTGAATCTTCCCCTGTCTTCTGCAATGTCCATACTGTCAAAAGACGTACCGATGATTTTTATTCCTTTGTTGTGGAGGTGCTCGGCGAGTTTCAAAGCGGTTTGACCGCCCAACTGAACAATCACGCCTTCCGGTTTTTCATGCTCCACAATTTCCCAGAGATGTTCCCAATATACCGGTTCGAAATATAATTTATCGGCAATATCAAAATCAGTAGAAACCGTTTCGGGATTACAGTTAACCATTATAGCCTCGTAACCACATTCTTTAATGGCCTGCAGTCCGTGGACGCAACAATAGTCGAATTCGATACCCTGTCCGATCCTATTGGGGCCAGAACCCAACACAATGATTTTTTTCTTGTCGCTTACTTTGCTTTCGTTGGCGGCACCATTTTCGAAAGTGGAATAGAAATACGGTGTCTTTGCTTCAAATTCCGCCGAACAGGTATCCACCATTTTGAAAACCCGTTTGATACCGAGCGCCTTTCTTTTTTCATATAGCTCGTCGGCGGTGCCGTCGTTCATTATCCTGCAAATCTGCTCGTCGCTGAAACCCTGTCTCTTGGCCGTTTTAAGCAAATCTTCCGGCAGATGATCTATCTTATATTTTGCAAGTTCATTTTCGGTGTCACAAATTTTTTGAATTTCATATAGAAACCACCGGTCGATGCCGTTAGTAGCTTTTGAAATGGTGCTTACGGAAATTCCGGCCATAAGTGCATCCTTGATCCTGAAAATCCTGTCCCACTTCGGCACCTTGATGTACTCCAGTAATTCTTCGGCGTGCATCAGGCTCTTGCCGTAGTAACCCAATCCCACTGCATTATTTTCAAGGCTCTGGCAGGCCTTCTGTACCGCTTCGGTAAAACTTCTTCCTATTGCCATCACCTCGCCTACGCTTTTCATTTGCAATCCAAGTGTGTCGTTGGCGCCTTTGAACTTGTCGAAGTTCCAGCGTGGCATTTTAACGATTACGTAGTCCAGGGCCGGTTCGAAGTAGGCTGAGGTATTTTTTGTAATCTGGTTCTCCAATTCATCGAGATTATAACCGATGGCCAGTTTGGCGGCAATTTTTGCAATTGGGTAACCCGTAGCTTTTGAGGCCAGAGCTGAGGAGCGGCTCACTCTCGGGTTTATTTCTATGGCGATAATTTCTTCGGTATCGGGATTCAGTGCAAACTGAACGTTACAACCGCCCGCAAAATTTCCAAGGTCGCGCATCATCGCAATAGCGGTATTGCGCATCAGCTGAAAGGCCGTGTCGCTTAGTGTCATAGCGGGGGCTACGGTGATGGAATCCCCGGTATGCACACCCATGGGGTCGAAATTTTCAACTGTACAAATGATCACCACGTTATTATTTGCGTCGCGCAAAAGTTCAAGTTCAAATTCTTTCCAGCCAAGCACCGCTTTTTCTACAAGCACCTCATGAATGGGTGAGGCCTGTAATCCGCGGTTCAGCGCTTCGTCTAACTCTTCTTTTACATAAACAATTCCCCCACCCGTTCCACCCAATGTAAATGAGGGGCGAATTACCAATGGAAAACCAATATCCTGCGCAAACTCCTTGCCTTCCAGGTACGAATTGGCGGTTTTGGCAGTAGCCACGGGAACGCCGAGTTCAATCATCCATTTGCGGAATTTCTCCCGGTCTTCGGCCTTATCGATGGCTTTTATATCAACCCCTATAAGTCTTACATTAAATTTTTCCCAAATGCCGAGATCTTCGGCTTCCTTGGCAAGGTTCAGTGCCGTTTGACCGCCCATAGTGGGTAGCACGCAGTCTATATCATTTTCTTCGAGAATCTGTTCAATGCTTTCCACCGTAAGCGGTAGCAGGTACACCTTATCGGCCATCATCGGGTCGGTCATGATGGTGGCAGGGTTGCTGTTGATAAGAATAACTTTAATTCCTTCTTCCCTTATGCTTCTGGCGGCCTGGGTGCCGGAATAATCGAATTCGCAGGCCTGTCCGATAATGATTGGACCGGAACCAATAATGAGTACAGATTTAATTGAAAGGTCTTTTGGCATCTCTTACGCAAGTTTTTTTTAAA
>JBDTMM010000064.1:0-9252 GCA_039934275.1 Flavitalea sp.
TTTAATATGAAATGAATAAGGAAACGAGCGTTAGCAATATTAATGAAAAAACACTAATAAAATTCAAAGGAATGAAAGGTTACACACGGATGTATTTTACAAATAAGCTCCTGTCTTCGACCTCTGCAACAGGAACAATTTTTTGTAATAGTTCTACGCCAGCTTCTCTTCCTGCAAGTGTTCTGAAATATTTACTGCTCGCGATGGTGATATTTTCCCTGGTAAAAATTGTGAAATAATAATTTCCAACCGATCCCTGGAACTGGTAACACGATTTATTAAGAATAACAGTTCGCATTGTTCTGATGGCATAGGTGCAATCGGAATGCAAACGATAGGTAACGCTTGTCAAAATTGTTTCTCCTTCAGCATCCGCCAATCGAAAATAATAGTGATCGTACAAGTCTTTATAAATCGAAATACGGGGGAATCCCATGTTAATGCGGTTTGTCTTTTTAGTTGTTTGAGTGTGGTTAACGGGTATTGAAAAGCTGATTAAATGTAAGGAACTGTTTGCTCAATTGGGATTGATTTTTTTCAAGAAGAAGATAATTTTTTTGAAATGGAATAATTGAACCACCAGAAACTTAACGTAGTAAATATACATAGCAATGTAATCAGCCACCAGAGCGAATAGTAGCCAATTTAAATCATCCAGGCTATCAAACAGTTGGAGCAAGTATCTGCGCTGCGGACCATGCCATAGTATAAAGAGCCACGTATTCTCCACTGATATTATTAGTAGTTCTTCCTATCCAGAATGAATTCATAAACGGCATACCCAACATTGTTCCGATAGTAATCAATATTATCGTTGCGGAAGCGGTTAATGAGACTGCCGGAAAAAAATTAAGGATAAGAAAGCACACCTCGCAAATGAAAACGGCAAACACCCAATAATTGAGCAGGATGGTTCATTTCTACAAATGATAATCTACTGATGCAAAAAAAATGACTTATTCATCATTTTTTCTTCGACTTCCAGCCACACCTATCCAAAATTACACTCAACCGGCCTTTTCCCCCGATTAAAAAACTTTTTGACCGATCTATTTCTATAAAGTTTTTCTACTTTGGACCAGATTAAACTTATCTCTGAAAATTGGTTAGGCAACGATAGAGCTATCTATCCTATGCGCATGCAAATAATTTTTTACAGGAAAGGCGAACGGGAAGCCCCCACCACCACGAAAGATATTCCTGACAGATTCCTTCCACTGCTTCTTCCATATGCTAATTGTGTATGGACGCCTGGTTCCTATGGGGGTCACATCACCCAGCAAATCGCCGGCGACCACTACACACTCACATTGTATGATTTCTTTATTGAATCAGCGGTAAAACTGTATCCCTTTGCTACTGCTCCGTTGGTAACATTCGTATTTGTAATGGAAGGAACCCTATCCTGCCTGCTCCAGGGTTTCGGAGCACTTTCACTGCAGGAAACCTGCAATTATTTATTTTATGTTCCCACAGGCATCCGCCACGAAGCCTATTTATTACCCGGCTCCTACCGGCTATTGCATTTCTCCCTATCACCCCCTCTCCTTTCCGAACTGGCAAAGGATTACCCGGTCATAAGGACCCTCATCAATAAACTCGATACAAGCGAAGTAAACGGCACAAAGGAACTCGAGGTGCCATTTACTTTGCGCACATGGGGTTTACTTCACGATGTGTTACATTACCGGCCTTCTCGCGGCCATCTGCACACTTTTATTCAGTCAAAAATTTTTGAACTCATGCTCGAATACACCAAAGCCCTGGAGCAACCGGAAAAAATAAGCAGAGCATTTAACGCGGAAATGAAATCCGTTGCCGATAGGTTATTGCAGGTTAAAGTATTGATCGATGAACACGAAGGGAAACCATTCAGAATAGAATTTCTTGCACGAAAATCCGCGCTTAATAGCAAGCAATTAAAAGAAGCCTTTCATAAAATGTTTCAAACCACTATCGGAAAATACCAATTGCAACAACGAATGATACGGGCCGGAGAATTATTGGTCGAAACTTCTTTATCCGTTGATGAAATTTCCGAAAAAGTGGGCTACGACGACCGATCCAGCTTCACGCGTAAATTCAAAACCCTTTACAAGGTTACGCCGCTTCGTTACAGAGGTAATTTTAGAAAATAATTTCTTTTTCGCATCAATTCAGTTCCGATCGGCAATACAATTTGTAAATCTTCTTTACAAATTTGCAGAACAACTATTGTTATGGCCGCCAAAAAAATATTTACAGAAATTTCTATCGCCATGCTGATCATGATGTTCACCTACGCTGCCGCCAGCAAATTATTTATTTACGATGAATATCGTTTTGAATTATTGGGTCATGTGCTGATTAAAAATTATACCGGTATTATTGCATGGGCGCTGCCGGTGTCCGAATTGTTCATCGTATTAGTATTACTTTTCGAATCAACACGAAAAATAGGGTTGTACGCATCGGTTGGAATACTCACTTTTTTTACTGCTTATATTATTTACATGTTTACATTCTATCCATCAACACCCTGCAGTTGTGGGGGAGTGATTAGCGCATTATCCTGGAAAGAACACCTACTTTTTAATTTATTTTTCATTGGGCTGGCATTAACTGCAATAAGGTTCCGGCAACCAACATCGCTCCCATAATTGTTACGAATGGATTTCATTACGCCAATGGTTCGGAAACAGCGTTGCCAGGTTACACGACGAATTGTCCGAGATTAAAAAGCGTCTGTTACCGATCCATTTTTCCCACATAGCTTCAAACCACGGAGATGCGGCCACGCAGGGTTCGCATCAGGTTGCTCAGAAACCGAAGATGATCTGTTTACCTATTAATTTGGATACGCTTGTTTCCTTTTAGGGATAATGAGTTTATTAAGAAGGAAGAGATATGAAGCATCGCTGCCAATGACAAGTGAGTAGCTTGCATTTTTATTTGAAGAAGTTTGCGCACAGGCCAGGGATACGGACATGGCGATGCCCATTATGAGAATGAGCCAATTTTCCATATTGCAGTTAGTTAGAATGAATAAAGTAATAAGAGTGGGGAAAAATGAAAAGCTATTCCGGGTTGCGGCGCTTACTGGCAAATAAGTTATTGCGGAAATTTTCTGAATTGGCCCAATATGTTATTGATAAGATTCGCGACCTGCGGGCGAATAAACAATTATCGCAGTTGGCTCTTTCTATACTGATGAGCATGAGTGAAGGCTCTGTAGGAAGGGTATAGAATCCAAAACTGAAATATCATTATAACCTTCGTCACATCAATATGCTCGCCGATTCGTTTAATTGTTCACCCCAAAAAAAAATTCACGACAAGGCACTTCCTTCAGACATGATCATGTATAAATACAAAATGGTTCGGCAGCCAAATCGAGCAAGGGCAAACCAAATTATGAAGTGATCAAAAAGATAATGGTAAAAGCTAAAAATAAGACCCTATCTACACAAAAATATTAACGGGCTTATGCGAGAGGTATCTGATTCGAACACGTGAAGAAGAGTTCGTTCCTGAAACAATGCAGGCCGCGAAAGTATACCCGAATAAGCGAGTGAAGCAAAGCCTTCGCTAAAGTTTTGGCGGGTGAAAGCGGAGAGGGTGGGATTCGAACCCACGGTACAGTGTAACCCGTACGACGATTTAGCAAACCGTTCCTTTCGGCCACTCAGGCACCTCTCCATTCTGCGCTAAAGCTTCGGATAGCTCGCCATCCAAAAAATTTTGGCTATTCTAAACAACTTTGACCGATCCCAAATGATCATTTTATCAATAATTATCAGGAGCCTGCCCGCCGTAGCTTTAGCGAAGGGGGACAAAAATAAGTGTTCTATATCAATATGCAAATTGAACTTACATCGCGGCAAGCTGCACTTTCTGTTGCAACTCCACCACACTCTCCCGGAACGTACTGTCCGTATCCATCAAATCCTTAACCGTCTGGCAGGAATGGATAACCGTGGTATGGTCCCTTCCACCAAAGTGTTCGCCGATGGTTTTGAGAGAATTTTTTGTAAAAGCCTTGGCAAGGAACATCGTAATTTGCCTTGCCTGTACAATTTCGCGCTTTCGCGTTTTCTGAAGTAGTTTATCGTACGGAACATCAAAGAATTCGCAAACCATCTTCTGAATAGTATCGATCGTGATTTCTTTGCTGCTTGTTTTTACAAAATTCCTGAGTACCCGCTTCGCCAGATCAAGGTCTATCTCGCGTTTGTTGAGTGAACTCTGCGCCAGCAGAGATATCAGCGCACCTTCCAGTTCACGCACGTTGCTGTTAATATTATAAGCGAGGTATTTTACTACTTCTTTCGGCATGTCCAGTCCGTCGTTCTTCATTTTCCTTTCAAGGATATCTATCCTCACATCATAATCCGGGATCTGAAGATCGGCACTTAATCCCCATCTGAACCTGCTCAGCAGTCTTTCCTGCAAACCTTCGAGGTCCTTAGGACTTTTATCTGAAGTCATGATCAGCTGTTTTCCGCTCTGGTGCAAATGATTGAAGATAGCAAAAAAGGCATCCTGCGATTTTTCAGCGCGGTTGAAGAACTGCACGTCGTCAATGATCAGCACATCTACCATTTGGTAAAAATGAATGAAGTCGTTGATGGCATTGTTACGGCTATGATCCTGGAACTGGTTAATAAATTTTTCCGAACTTACATACAATACCACTTTGCTGGGATTGATGCGCTTGGTTTCGTTGCCGATCGCCTGGCCCAGGTGTGTTTTTCCGAGACCCACTCCACCATAAAGCACCAGTGGATTGAATGAGCTTGCGCCAGGTTTTTCGGCTACTGTTTTTCCCGCTCTCCTTGCAACCCTATTACAATCGCCTTCTATAAAATTATCGAACGTATAGATATGATTGAGCTGTGAGTCGATCTGCATCTTCTTCAGCCCGGGAATCACAAAAGGATTTTTAACGGGATTGTGTATGATCAGCGGAAAATCCATTTCATTATTTGAAAATGTTTTGTACCCGTGAGTAGGAACATCCATGGTGAGCGGTTTACTTTGATGATTGCCACTGTCGACCATGATCCGGTATTCCAGCCTCGCTTCTTTTCCTAAGATCCGGCGTAGCGTTTTACCAAGTAAATTTACATAGTGCTCTTCGAGATACTCGTAAAAAAACTGGCTCGGAACCTGGATCACTAAAACATTGTTCTTTAATTCAACTGGCGCTATGGGTTCAAACCATGTTGTAAAATGTTGCCATTCAACAATGTCTTTTATAATATCTAAACAATTGCTCCAAACTTTATCGAAAGATTTAGCCATTTTTATTTTAAAGCAGGTTTAGTTTGAGTAATTTTTTTCTCCTCTTTTCGTGGTCTTCTGACCGGTTATTTTTCTTCGCAAAAAAGTAACGCAGGGGAACGAATATCAAAACTTTTCGTCGAATAAAAAATTATTTGTTGGAAGTTTGTGAGAAAAAAAATTTCCAAAATCCAGACTTAAATTTTGTTTACTGAATTAAATAAATTATGGTATGCTTTAATCAGATATTGTCTGAACTTCGGTCAACGATTTTAAAATTTTTCCAGCGTAAATTTCAGCTTCATTGCGGCAACAACTTATTATAAAAATTCTTCCTTCAGAGGCTGCATCACAGGATGTTATCAAAGAAAAAATTCAGGAGCACCTGGCACTCGCCAGCGAGGTTGTAACAGGTTTCAATATCATTCGCAGATCGATCGATGCAAGAGGTAAACAACCCGGCATACAACTTTCTCTCGAAGTATTTCTTAACGAGCCCTACTTTTATCCCAAACGACAGAACATAGAGCTGGCCAATGTTTCAGCCTCCCCACGAACGGTACTCATCGCAGGCGCCGGGCCGGCAGGACTATTCGCCGCACTAAAATTAATTGAACAGGGAATTAAACCTGTTCTATTGGAAAGAGGAAAAGACGTAAGGTCAAGGCGCAGGGATCTTGCTACATTAAATAAAGAAGGAATTATTAATGAAGAAAGCAATTACTGCTTTGGTGAAGGTGGTGCGGGAACCTATAGTGATGGTAAATTATATACGCGCAGTAAAAAGCGCGGAGACATTAACCGTATACTGAATATACTTGTAAATTTCGGTGCCGATGAAAATATTTTGTACGACGCTCATCCACACATCGGTACAAATAAATTGCCGGAGATTATTTCCGCTATACGCAAAAAAATTCTCGATTGCGGAGGAATTTTTCTTTTTGAAAAAAAGATCACCGACCTCATCATTACCGGTGAAAAGTTAACCGGCGTTTTCACGCACTCCGGCGACCGGTTCGATGGTGATGCACTGATACTTGCTACGGGCCATTCTGCACGCGATATTTTCATGCTCCTTCATCAAAAAAAGATATTGATCGAAGCAAAACCATTTGCAATCGGCGTGCGCGTGGAACATCCTCAGCAACTGATCGACTCGATCCAATATCACTGTCCCCACCGCGATCCTTTTCTGCCGCCCGCTTCATACAACCTTGTGGAACAAGTGAACGGAAGGGGGGTATTTTCTTTCTGTATGTGCCCAGGTGGCATCATCGCCCCCGCATCCACTGCTAACCACGAACTGGTGGTAAATGGATGGTCGCCGTCGAAAAGAAATAACCCCTTTGCAAATTCAGGAATGGTGGTTTCCGTAGAAGAAAAAGATTTCAAAAACCTGAGCGAAAAATACGGTCCGCTTGCCGCATTATTCTTTCAAAAAGAAGTAGAGGAAAAGGCCTTCGATCATGGTGGAGGAAATTTTGTTGCCCCTGCACAAAGACTAACAGATTTCACCAGTAAAATATTTTCATCCAGCCTGCCCGGCTGCTCTTACCTTCCGGGTATTAATAGCGCCCTCCTCCACGACGTACTGCCACCCTTTGTATATTCATCCCTTGCTAAAGGATTTAAGGAATTCGGCAAAAAAATGAAAGGATATTTTACTAACGAAGCGGTGGTAGTGGCCACAGAATCGAGGACCTCCTCGCCCGTGCGCATTCCTAGGGACCCGGTTTCGCTTCAGCACCCGCAAATAAAAGGTTTATACCCCTGCGGCGAAGGCGCTGGTTACGCCGGTGGAATCGTAAGCGCGGCAATGGATGGAGAAAGAGTTGCAACGATGATAAAAATGATGAAATGAATATTCTGGAAGTGGAAAACCTTAAAAAATATTATGCCACCCAAAAAGCGGTAGACGACGTAAGCTTTACCGTTGACAAGGGCAGCATCTTTGGGTTGCTCGGCCCCAATGGCGCCGGCAAAACCACGCTTATCCGAATGATCACCGGTATATTTTTCCCCGATGAAGGGAATATAAGGCTGAACGGAAAGGAATTTGAACCGATCCGCGACCTTTCGTGCATTGGCTATATGCCCGAAGAAAGAGGATTATATAAAAAGATGAAGATCGGCGAGCAGGCCGTGTACCTCGCGCGACTAAAAGGATTGAGCAAAAAAGACGCAATACAGAAAACAAAAGAATGGTTCATCAAGCTCGAAATGGAAAGCTGGTGGAACAAAAAAGTGGAGGACCTGAGCAAAGGCATGGGTCAGAAATTACAATTCGTGATCACTGTCCTGCACGAACCGTCTCTTATTATATTAGACGAACCTTTCAGTGGCCTCGATCCCGTAAACGCAAACCTCATCAAGGAAGAAATTTTTCAGCTTGCTAAAAAAGGGTGCAGTGTCATATTCAGCACCCACCGGATGGAACAGGTGGAAGAAATTTGTGACCACATTATATTATTGAACAAGGGAAAGAAAATATTAGACGGCACCGTAAAAGACATTCGCAACCAGTTTAAAGAAAATCTTTTTGCGGTTTCTCTCGAAGGCGACCGCTCCACCATCGTACACGATTCATTCGAAACAATATCCGAAGAAGAGGGAAGACTGATTGTAAAAATCAAAGAAGGCTATAAGTCGAACGATGTTTTGCGCCACTTCCTATCGCAAAATGTAAATATCAACGGATTTTATGAAATCCTTCCTTCCATGAACGAAATATTTATCCGCCTCGTAGAAGGAACACCAATCACAAGGCAATTTCAAAATACACTCTCTTAATATATCGTATGAATAAAACCTGGCTGATTGTACAAAGAGAATATCTTACGCGGGTAAGGAACAGGACATTCATCATATCCACTTTTCTCACTCCATTACTATTTGTGGGAATGATCACAGCTGTTACATTCATCTCTGCCAGTAACAAAGACGACGAGGAAACGGAGGTAATTGTAAAAAAACATACACTTCCAAACAAAGAACATTCAGCTGTTGCCTACGGGGTGGGTTACGGGGGAGGGTTTCTCATTTACATCACCCTGTTTATTTATGGATCGATGGTAATGCGCGGTGTTATGGAAGAAAAAACCAACCGTATTGCCGAAGTGATTGTTTCTTCTGTAAAACCATTTCAACTGATGATTGGGAAAATAGTAGGTATAGGGGCAGTGGGGCTCACCCAGTTTTTTATGTGGCTACTGCTGGTGGGGGTTTTTAGTATTGTACTTAACTTTTTTATTCCTCCCGATATTCTTGCGCATGCATCAAACGCACCCATGATGAGTAATAATGCGCAAACCCGCGAGGCTATGGCCGGCCTTGCAAGTGCAAAGAGCCAGTTGTCGGGCATTAACTGGCCGCTGGTGATTTTCTGTTTTATATTTTATTTTTTATTTGGTTACTTTTTTTATGCCTCCATATTTGCGGCAGTCGGAAGCACTGTAAACGAAGATCCACAGGACGCGCAAAGCCTGATGTTCCCGATCACCATGCCCATTGTATTATCGATCGTAATTATGATCAACACCATTTCAAATCCAAATGGACCGCTGGCAACATGGTGCAGCATGATCCCATTCTTTTCGCCGGTGGTGATGATCGCACGTATTCCGTTTGGTGTTCCCTGGTGGCAGATCGCCATAAGCATGATCACCCTTATTGGCGGGTTTCTGTTTACTGCATGGCTCGGTGCAAAGATTTACAGAACAGGTATATTATTATATGGGAAAAAAGTGACCTGGAAAGAAATGTGGAAGTGGCTGTACAGATCTTAAAAAAATATTTATGATAAAAACATTTCTATCCTTATTATCATTATGCCGCCTTTTGCGAACACTCAGCAGATCATTCTGAAAGATCCAGCCATCAAAATTCCGAGGTAAAATAGTATCAGTTATCCATCATGCGGAGCAGGGGGTGAAACACATTGCTCTCGTCGGATTCATCTGAATTATTTAAATCAACATCTATTTTAAG
>JBDTMM010000065.1:0-9073 GCA_039934275.1 Flavitalea sp.
CAGACAAGGCACTCTATCGCAGCCCAGCATACCAGCACACATCCGAAACCAGCCTGTTCACCGACACGGCAGTATATTTTTTAAGTGTAAATACTACCGGATCGGGTTTTATGTATTTCGATCCGGGCAATGATGTGGCCTCAAACGCTTTACCTGCGGAGACTTATTTTATGGATAAGTCTGCAAATTATTACCGGACAAAAATCAATGCCGGATTTGCGGCAGTAGTAGGGGAATATGTATATTCTTCTTCTTATGATAAGGGTGAATTCTGGAGCAGTGCGGCAATAAAACCTTTAAATCCGCTGGTAACCAATAAAACAGGTTTGCAGGTATATTCAGGTGGCCCCGCAGCTGTATTAAAATATGGTGCAATGGGCGACGCACTCAATCCAAGAACGGTTAAAGTAACCGTGAACGGATCGGTACTGACTGATACCTCGATGGATTATTTCAATGATATTAATTCATCAGTATCCGTTCCACTATCGCTGATCAACAGCGGTAACGTTGGGGTACAGTTTGATAATACTTCTGGAATTTCAGCGGATAGGATGATCGTATCTTATTTTGAACTTTTCTATCCAAAGCCATATTCTTTCGATAATAAAACGAATTTCAAATTCAGTCTGCCTGCAAGCGGAGATAAATACCTCCAGATCACCAATTTCAATTACGGCAGTACGGCTCCTGTTCTTTTGAATCTCACAACAGGAGAAAGAATGACAGGTGACATCAGCACACCGGGTACCGTAAAATTTGTAGTAGCAGGTGGTGGCGCAAGAGATTTTGTGTTGGTAAGTGAAGCGTCATCAAATATCAATACAATAAGTACGCTCACACCAAAAACATTTAAACTATTTACTAATTCAGGTAACCAGGGAGATTATCTGATTATCAGCAATAAAATATTGTTCACAGGTACTCATGGAAATGATGCGGTTGATGATTATAAAAACTACCGTGCTTCCGCGGCAGGCGGTGGATATACGGCACAGGTGGTGGACATTGATGAACTGGTGGACCAGTTTGCCTTTGGTATTAAAAAAGATCCGATAGGCATCAAGAATTTTATCAGGTATGCGAGGAATAAATTTTCTTTCCCGGTAAAATATGTGTTCCTTATCGGAAGGGGTGTTGCCTATGTTGATTTTCAGGCTAACCAGAGCAATCCAAATGCAGAAAAACTTAATCTTGTTCCCACTTTCGGTACGCCTGGTTCGGATAATATGCTGAGTTCTGCGGATGCTTCAAGTCCCGTTGCTGTTACTCCAATTGGAAGGTTGTCTGTGATAAAGGCGAGTGAGATTGAGGACTATCTCACAAAAGTAAAAGAATATGAAAGCGCTCAGAAAAATGCCCCGAACACAATAGCCAGCAGGGCGTGGATGAAAAATGTGGTGCATGTTACCGGTTCAAGTGATCCATATCTCGGTACAGTGCTTTGTAACTACATGGGGGTGTATAAGCAGATCATCCAGGATACTGTTTATGGCGGTATCGTTTCAAGTTTTTGTAAAGTTTCCACAAATTCGGGGGAACATATCAGCGATGACAGGATAACGCAATTATTCCAGGAGGGTATAAGTGTGCTAACGTATTTCGGTCACTCTTCCACTACCTCACTTGAATTTAATCTTGATAACCCGCAGGCATATAACAACCAGGGCAAGTACCCGGTATTTTTTGTAAATGGATGTAACGCCGGCAACTTCTTTACCTATAACCAGAATAGGTTGATCGTAAATGAAACGCTATCTGAAAAATTTGTACTGGCAAAGGAAAAAGGAAGTATAGCATTTGTGGCAAGCACTCATTTTGGTATAGTGAATTATCTCAATATTTACCTGACCAATCTTTATGGGCTTATGTCCGGTAAGGATTATGGAAAATCTCTTGGTCAAACTATTAGGGATGCATTGCAGGAAATGGTGAATGCAACCGGGCCAACAGATTATTATGCGCGCTTGCATGCTGAACAGATGACGCTGCATGGTGACCCTTCGATAATGATCAATTATGAACCCAAACCCGATTACGCAATTGAAGAACCGCAGGTAATTATCAATCCTGCATTTATTTCCGTTGCCGAAGATCATTTTACCGTAAGTGCAAGAATTGTAAATCTTGGAAAAGCAAACAACGATTCTATATATGTTGAAGTGAAGAGGCAGTTCCCTGATGGATCTGTTACCAGCATTCTCCATAAAAAAATTGCAGGCATACGTTACCAGGAAACGGTAAACCTTGATGTGCCGATTATTGCGAGCCACGATAAAGGGCTGAATAAAATTATTGTAACTGTAGATTCAGATAACCAGGTCGATGAGATGGATGAAAGCAATAATTCAATTAGCAAAGAGGCGTACATCTACGAGAATGAGGCCCGGACAATTTATCCTTATGATTTTGCAATTATAAAAAATCAAACACAAAAACTTTATGCTTCCACAGCCGATCCGCTGAGTCCAATGAAGCAATACCTGATGGAAATAGATACGTCGGGGATATTCACTTCAGCCAATAAAATTTCTAAAACCATTACTTCTATTGGTGGCGTATTGGAGTTTGATCCGGGTATTACATATGTTAATAAAAGGGTTTATTACTGGAGAGTATCGCCAGTTCCAGAAGCAGGTAAAACCTATACCTGGAATGATGCCTCATTCGTATATATGGATGGAAACAAAGAAGGTTTCAGCCAGTCGCATTATTACCAGCACAACGAATCCAAATTGGACAGGATATATTACAATGCTCCCGGAAAATATGAATTCGGTACGATCATGAATAGTTTGTTTGTTAGAAACGGGGTATATCCTTTTTCAGGATCAGGGGACGCAGACTTTTCGATCAATGTAAATGGTGTTCCTTCCATCGAAAGTGCTTGTTTGGGGCTGTCCCTTATCTTTAATGTATTTGACAGCATCACCTTTAAGCCTTGGCGTAATGTGGATGTAAATGGCAATAACCTCAATTTGAGTGGTAGTGCTTCAGCAAATTGTGCGGTAACGCGAAATTACAATTTCGAATTTTCGTACATGACCGCTGCGAGTAGAAAGAACATGATGAATTTCATGGATAGTATTCCCAACGGAAGTTTTGTGGTTGTGCGTAATATTATTACTTCGGATTCTTCTTCCAATAAATATGTGGATACATGGCAATCCGATACCGCACTTTATGGTTCATACAATTCCATTTATCACAGGTTGCTTGCGGCAGGATTTACAAAGATCGATTCATTTTACAAACCAAGGTCATTCAACTTTATTTATAAAAAGGGAAACACGGATTTTGTGCCATTTGAACAGGTGAGTGCCGGTATTTACGACAGGCTTTCTGTTTCGGCGGATTGTTTAACACCCGATTCACTGGGATTTATTACTTCCCCGGCATTTGGACCTGCGAAAGCCTGGAGCCAGGTAACCTGGAACGGAACAAGCATTGAATCTCCATCACATGATAATCCTTCTGTGGATGTAATCGGTATAGATGCCTCTCATAATGAAACAGTGCTTTACTCGATGGACAGGAGCACGAAGACGCTCGATATTTCATCGGTAAGTGCGGCCCAGTATCCGCAAATGAAACTTCGTATGAGAAATGCGGATTCGGTTTCTTTGTCGCCATTCCAGCTTACAGATTGGAAAATTTACTATCAGCCGATACCCGAGGGTGCGCTGGCTGCCAATATCCAGTTATCCATGAAGGATACGGTAGAGCCTGGAGAACTCATTAATTTCCAGGTGGCTTTTAAAAATGTGAGTCCACATTCGTTCGATAGCCTTAGTTTAAAAATGAACATTGTCGATAATAGCAATGTGACCCACATAATACCCTTTACAAAACAAAAACCACTGATCAGTGGAGATACTGTGGTATTGCATTATTCGATCGATACGAAATTGTATCTCGGAACAAACACTATATTCCTCGATGTTAACCCCCCCGATAATGCTCAACCGGAACAATATCACTTCAACAACTTCCTGTATAAAACGTTCTATGTAAGAACGGATAAAATAAATCCTACGCTTGATGTAACCTTTGATGGGGTGCATATCCTTAATAAGGATCTCGTTTCTGCCAAACCACATATCCAGATCAAGCTGAAAGATGATGCAAAATTCCTGCTGCTGAATGATACTGCATTGAGCAGTATTCAAATAAGGTATCCGGATGGAACATCAAGAACATACCATTTTGACAATGATACATTGCGGTTCATTCCCGCAACAAGCGGAACGGATAATACAGCGACTGTTGAATTCTCTCCCTATTTCTCCCAGCAATTAAATGTAGAAGGGGATGAATACGAATTGATCGTAACAGGAAAGGACAGGAGCGGAAATAAAGCGGGTGCAAATCAATACAGGGTTTCCTTTACGGTAATCACTAAGCCGATGATCTCTAATTTACTCAACTATCCTAATCCGTTCAGCACCTCAACAGCGTTCGTTTTCACAGTTACAGGCAGTGATGTTCCGCAGAATATGAAGATCCAGGTATTGACGGTTACGGGAAAGATCGTGAGAGAAATTACCAAGGAAGAACTTGGGCCAATACATATAGGAAGAAACATTACCGATTATAAGTGGGATGGAAAGGACCAATTCGGGCAGAAGCTCGGCAATGGTGTGTACCTGTATCGTTTCGTAACGCAGCTTAATGGCCAGCGAATGGAAAAATACAAGGCCAGGGGCGACAATACGGATCAGTATTTCAATAACGGTTATGGCAAAATGTATTTGATGAGGTAGCTCCTAATTCTGAACACTTCTAAAATGGGTACCTTTGATATTTAAATCAACAGGATATCAGCATGGGGAAGATCAGTATTAATATATCGACGGGCAGTCTGCAGAAAGAAGAAATGATCGTGGGAATCGATCTCGGAACAACCAATAGCCTTGTGGCTATTATACATCCGGAAAGTAAACAACCAATAGCCTTAAAAGAGCATAACAGCAGTTCGCTGGTGCCTTCCATAGTATATTTCGGATCGGATGGTAAACCGGTTGTTGGCGAAGAAGCCAGAAATCATTTAGTGCAAGAACCACAGAATACCATCTTTTCCGTAAAGCGACTGATGGGTAAGTCGTTCAATGATATTCGTGAACGTTCTTCTTTTTTTATTTATAAAGTTTTTGAAGACGATACCGACCGCCTGGTGAAGGTACAGGTGGGAGATAAATTCTATTCCCCGATTGAACTGTCGAGTTTTATTCTTAAAGAATTAAAGCAACGCGCCGAGCACATTTTAAAAACGGCGGTAACAAAAGCGGTGATCACCGTTCCTGCCTATTTTAATGATTCACAAAGACAGGCAACCCGTGATGCGGGAAGGCTGGCGGGCATCGACGTATTAAGGATTGTCAATGAACCTACGGCCGCCGCACTTGCTTATGGTTTGGGAATAAAACAGGATGAAGAAAAAACAATAGCGGTGTATGATCTTGGTGGTGGAACCTTTGACATTTCTATATTGAAAATAGCCAATGGGATATTCGAAGTGATGAGTACAAATGGCGACACCTACCTTGGTGGAGATGATTTTGATGATGCCATTGTGAATTTCTGGAAAAAAAGTCTTTCACTTTCGGATGAGGAACTTAACAATAAAAGTATCTCGCAGTCATTAAGACTTGCTGCGGAATCGGCAAAGAAACAACTGAGTGACTATGATACATTCTCCGGAGATGTTGGAGGGAAGAAAATTTCCATAACAAAACAGGAATTCAATCAGCTCATCGGTGAATTGGTACAAAAAACACTGGACAGTTGTACGGCTGCGTTAAAAGATGCGGGGTTGAGTGCAAAAGATATTGACGAAGTGATCATGGTTGGCGGTTCTACACGCGTGCCGCTGGTAAAGGATTCGGTTAAGAAATTATTTGGCAGGGAACTGCACGACAGTTTAAATCCGGATGAAGTGGTGGCGCTGGGCGCTGCTGTGCAGGCAGATATTCTTGCGGGAAATAATAAGGATTTTCTGCTGCTGGATATTACGCCGCTATCACTGGGAATTGAGACGATGGGCGGATTGATGGATGTATTAATTCCAAGGAACTCGAAAATACCTTCAAAGGCAGGAAGACAATATACCACGCAAAAGGATGGACAGGGTAGTATGCGGATTTCCGTTTTCCAGGGTGAACGTGATCTGGTGAAAGACAACAGGAAACTTGCGGAATTTAATTTGTCGGGCATTCCTGGTATGCCTGCGGGGTTTCCGAAGGTGGAGGTAAACTTTTTAATAAATGCGGATGGCATACTTACGGTTCAGGCAACAGAATTAAGAAGCGGCGTAAAACAAAGCATTGAAGTAAAACCGCAATACGGATTGACTGATGAAGAAGTGGAGAAGCTGCTTTTGGATTCCATTACACATGCAGAGGAAGACATCAAACAAAGGTCACTCATTGAAACGCAAACGGAGGCAGTACAATTAATTGAAATAACGGAAAATTTTATTCGTAAAAACAGGGAGCTGCTCAATGAATCAGAAATACAAAATACCAATGCGCTTATAGATCGGCTGCGGATGGAAATGAGATCTGGTGACAAAGATAGAATTCAAGCGAATATTGAAGATATGAATGATTACACAAAACCCTTTGCCGAAAGAGTGATGGATATTGTATTAAGTAACACGATGAAGGGCAAAAGTATTTAGAATGCTTCCAATCCGAAACGCCGATAGTGCTTATGATATCCTCAACAAAAGATCACTGTGGTATCTTGGAGTTATATTAGCTATAATTCTCTTTTTCGTTATCGCCAATCCGATAGGAATGTATTTTCTGAATGACGATTTCATTCACATTCCACTTGCCACGTCTGGCAATTTTCTGCACAGTAATTTATTAAGACCTATAGCCGATGTTACACTATGGATCGATGGGCAGGTGTGGGGAAAAAATGCTTTTGGTTTTCATGTTACCAATATTTGTGTGCATCTTATCAATAGTCTGTTGGTTTTTTTACTATATAAAAAGCTTTTTTCTGGTAACAAAGGAAAATACACAAAAGAAAAGGCGCTGCTTGCTGCCATTTTATTTTTATTATATGCTTTTCACAGTGAATCGATCTTTTGGATCATAGCACGAGGTGGCTCGCTTGCTGCGTTATCTATCCTAATTTCTCTCAATTGTTTTATAAGTTCAAAGGGAATAATATCGCTCATTGTTGCACTCATAGCTTTTGCGATTGGGTTGTTCACTTATGAATTCGTCTGGATCGTTCCTTTGCTGATTATTGTTTTACAATTAAATGGACATAATAAGGGCAACAAACAAAAATGGATGTGGAGTGTTTGGTTTATTGTTGTTTTTGTAATTTATTTAATCGCAAGACAAAATATTCACCGGGTATATTTGAGTAATTATGAATTGGGAACGGTTTTTAATTTTCGTATCAGAAAGTTGTTTTATAATTACACCCTTACGCTGGCACGGTGTTTTATTCCCCCGGTGGAGAATAAGAAAATATTGTTACTGGTCCTGAGCCTGTTGTTGGGAATTGGCGCATCAGCGATTATAAGAATAAAAAAAACTGGTACCGGAAGAGCACTGATAATTCCGGTGATCTTCCTTTTAATTAGTTGCTTGCCTTCTATTTCTGTTGGTATCGATACTCACGATACCGAGGGGGAGCGATTTCTATATGTGCCTTCTGTATTCTTTTGTTGGTTTATCGTTGAGCTGGTATTTACGCTGTTCCATTCACTTAATGTTTCATTGATGGTAATAGTGGGCTTATTAATATTTCATGCCTTTTTTCTTTTTAGGTCGGCAGAGTCGTACCGTTATTCGGGTAAGTTAGTTTCATCAAGCATTGCCTGTCTTAAAGCAACAGGTCCGGCCGAAATGCTTAGTGCGGAAGGAGTTCCAACGCAATATATGGGGGCATTAATTTTC
This sequence comes from Flavitalea sp., assembly GCA_039934275.1. GTDB lineage: Bacteria > Bacteroidota > Bacteroidia > Chitinophagales > Chitinophagaceae > Flavitalea. The sequence goes on from JBDTMM010000065.1 coordinate 7,923, forward strand.
AGAATGGGATTTGCAGAGGCTATGCACTGGATGCTGCCGTATAAATTCAAACGCATCAATATTTTAACTACGCAGGAAATATTTACACCTGTATATTTTCATTGCGATAATGCTTCTCCAGTTATTAAAAAAGAGGTGAAACGCATTTCATGGAATAAAAAGGGATTAATAATTATAGATTAAGCGAATTAAATCGCTGAATGTATTTTCCAATAACATCAAATTCTACATTCACCATATTTCCTACTTCAACGGACTTTACATTGGTGTGCGTATAGGTGTATGGGATGATGGCTACCCAAAAAGTTTTTACATCCACATCGAAAACAGTGAGGCTAATTCCGTTTACACATATGGAACCTTTTTCAATAATAAAAGGAGCGAATTCTGCTGGAAACCCAAAGCCGTACTCCCAGCTTCCACCTTTATCGGTTCGGGAAATGCAGGTTGCAGTTGTATCCACATGTCCCTGCACAATGTGCCCGTCTAATCGGCCATTCATCAGTATACATCTTTCAAGGTTTACTTTATCGCCGGGTTGCCACTCGCTAAGATTTGTTTTAAGGAGGGTCTCCTCTATGGCGGTAACGCGGTAGTGGCCATTTTTAATCTCTTCCACGGTAAGGCAGGCGCCATTATGAGATAGGGATTGATCTTCCTTTAATTCCGGGGCGATTGGGGCGGATATCCAGAATGTTCTTCCGGAGCCGTTCGGTTGAATGGATTCGACGGTTCCCAGTGATTCTATTATGCCTGTAAACATGCCCGCAAAAATGAGTTATTTTTGTTTCCCGGTTGTAGAAAATCTACTATCTTCGCGGTCCTTAAAAGCTAAAAGAGGTATATTAATTATGTTGATCATTGATTCAAAAGATTGTGAAAACATCGATAAAGCGCTAAAGAAATACAAAAAGAAGTTTGAAAAAGCTAAGATTTTGCTTCAGTTAAGAGAGCGCCAGTCATTTATAAAACCATCGGTAAGGCGCCGTGGTGAAGTGTTGAAAGCGATCTACAAGCAGAAGGTTGCTACCGGCGAAATCGAATCATAAATTATTGTGTCCCAATATATTTACAGGCTACCGTAAGGTGGCCTTTTTGTTTTGGGGTTAGGGCGGATAGTAGTAAATTGAAGTTGTTTTTAATGTGCGACA
>JBDTMM010000066.1:0-9031 GCA_039934275.1 Flavitalea sp.
ATACGTCCGAAATCCGATCTCTCAATAAAATCTGTATCTATGAAACAACGCTACCCAAAACTGTGTCTATTCCTGGCGTTACTTACCCTGCTCTTATACCTGCCTGGCACCTCTGCGGCGCAATGTCTTTGCTCCAATGGTGCGCCTGCCTTAACAGAGCAACACGCCATTTCAACTACCTTTTCGAGTAACAACACTACCATACTAACCATTCCTAAATTTGCTCCTTCTGTTGGAACTCTGGTTTGCGTAAACGCGAAAGTTTACCTCACCAGTACCCTCAGGATGAAGCTGGAAAATGATGAAACTTTTCCTATTGACTACCTCGTGAAATACGTTCGTACCGATACATTTTCGGGGCCGGGCATCGTTCCAAATGTGACCGGTTCAAAGAATAAAAGCTACGGACCTTATTCTCTTGGGGCTTCCGATGGATTTCCATTTGGCGGACCGGATTACGCAGCAATAGGTCCAGATACCATCTACAATAAAAAACTTTACGAAACCACCACTTCTGCAGTGACCAATTACCTGGGAACAGGTACCGTTGATTTCAGCTACAAATCCGTAGTGAATACGTATGCTATTGGCAGTGACCTTTACACACTGGCAGTGAGCTCTATCAACAAGCTAGATTTTTTAGTTACCTATTCCTATTGTAACACGCTGATATTGCCCCTTAACCTGCGAAACTTCCAGGCAGTAATGCAGGGCAAACAGGATGTGTATTTAACATGGACAACACAAAATGAAAATAAATCTAATGATTATGAAATCGAAGTCAGCGACAACGCAACCCAATTCAAAAAAATCGGAACCACTCCAATTAAACCTTCTGATGGTGCTACAGCAGAATACAACTTTAAGTACCACCCTGATCAGCCTGTTAACGGGAAATTATACTTCCGAATTAAGCAAACAAATGGTAAGGCAACCAATTACTCAGAAGTAAGGATCGTGAACTTTGGTACCGATGCTTTCCCTGGCTTACGCATTTATCCAAACCCTGCTGTTCAAAACATTAACATGCAATTCGACGAACCTGTTTCAGGTGAATTTGAGGTTGAATTGTCGAACCAGGTAGGGCAGGTAGTGTACACAAAGAGCGTAAGGCTCAACAATAGCTCGGCTTTACAACTTCAGCTGAACAATCCTCCTGCTCCGGGCATTTACTACCTGCGCGCGAAGGAATCGGGTTCTAAAAAGGTGTATTCCGGCAAACTGTTATTCAAAAGATAGCAGAAAACAATAAAATATTACATTTGCTTAATGTACACACTTGAGGACATGGAATACAATACGGGCAGAAATCTGCTGATCATGCGTGAATATGGCAGACATATTCAGAAAATGATCGAGTATTTGTTGACCATAGAAGATAAAGAAATAAGGCAGCGCAATGCGTATGCGGTGATTGAGCTGATGGGTTTTTTGAATCCGCATCTTAAAAATGTAGAGGATTTCAGACATAAGCTGTGGGATCATCTTTTCCTCATCTCTGATTTTAAATTAGATGTTGAATCGCCATATCCCATTCCTACAAGGGAAACTTTGAGGGCACGTCCAAAACCATTGCCTTATCCAAGGAGATATCCAAAATTTGCACACCTTGGAAAGAACCTGCAAACAGTAATTGATAAAGCACTTAAAGAAGAAAATCCTGAAAAGAAGCAGGGTTTTGCAAATGCGATTGCCTACTACATGAAACTTGCTTATAGTAACTGGCACAAAGAAATCGTTCATGACGATGCCATTCAAAGTGAACTGAGCAACATTACCGATGGGCAGCTTGCATTTACAAATACACCTTACGTTCGTGCACCACGCCCCGGCGAAAGCTCAAACGATAGACGAAACTTCAACGACTTCCGCAACAAGCGCAACCCTAAGTTCCAGGCGCGCGGCAGGAACGACCGCAACAACGATAACAGGTCGGGCGGCGGCGGAACTGGGAAGTATAATAATAATAACAAGAAAAGGTTCAAGTAACCCTTACAGGATAATAAAATAATAACCCTGGCAGCTTATCCTGCCAGGGTTTTATATTTGCGCTCACTTCTCTTTTCATACCAATCAGCATTTCGGTTAATTTAAATACACAATATGCCAGCATTTGAAGTAACAGGCGGAAAGAAATTAAAAGGAGAAATTATTCCGCAGGGCGCAAAAAATGAAGCACTCCAGGTAATCAGCGCTGTTTTACTTACGGCCGGAAAAGTAACGATTAGCAATATCCCGGATATTATTGATGTGAACCTGCTTATTGAATTGCTCTCTGACATGGGCGTGAAAACAGAAAGGATAGACAGTAGTACATGCAGTTTCCAGGCAAATCATGTGAACCTTGATTTTTTGCAGAGCGATGCATACAGGAATAAAAGCGGAAGGCTTAGAGGCTCGGTGATGACGGCAGGACCAATGCTGGCAAGGTTTAAAAAAGCATATATACCAAAACCAGGTGGTGACAAAATAGGAAGAAGAAGACTCGATACTCATATTATCGGGTTTGAAAAATTAGGCGCGCAATTTTCGTATCATACCAATGATGGTTTCTTTCATCTTACTGCATCAAAATTAAAAGGCGCAGATCTTTTACTCGATGAGCCTTCGGTTACCGGAACAGCAAATATTGTAATGGCAGCGGTGCTTGCGGAAGGTACCACCACCATTTATAATGCAGCATGCGAACCTTATATTCAGCAGCTGTGCAAAATGCTTAACAGGATGGGCGCGAAGATCTCGGGTATTGGTAGTAACCTTATTACTATAAAGGGAGTAAATGAATTGGGCGGAACGGAACACCGGCTGCTGCCAGACATGATAGAAGTAGGTTCCTTTATCGGTTTGGCCGCGATGACGCAAGGAGAATTAACCATTAAAAATGCAGGGGTAGAAAATCTTGGCGTGATACCCGAGAAATTCAAACAGCTGGGAATACAGCTGGAGTTCAGAGGCGATGATATTTTTATTCCTGAGCAGGAGAGTTATGAAATACAAAGCTTTCTGGATGGATCTATTCTTACTATTTACGATCACCCATGGCCGGGATTTACACCTGATCTTTTAAGTATAGTGCTGGTGGTGGCAACGCAGGCAAAGGGTTCCGTATTGATACACCAGAAAATGTTTGAGAGCAGGTTGTTTTTTGTAGACAAGCTGATGGATATGGGCGCACAAATTATTTTATGCGACCCGCACCGTGCAGCAGTTGTGGGTTTGGGAAGAGGACATAAACTGCGCGGCATAACCATGAGCAGCCCCGACATACGTGCGGGTGTGGCATTGTTAATTGCAGCATTAAGCGCCGAAGGAAAAAGTACCATTCAGAATATTGAACAGATAGACAGGGGATACCAGCATATAGATACACGTCTTGGTAATTTAGGGGCCGAGATCAAAAGGATTGGATGAAACAGCAGTTGAAAAAGTAATCAAATGAATAATGCTTTAGAGAAGATACTGATCATCACCGCCCCATCCGGCGCAGGTAAAACTTCTGTGACCACACATCTTTTACAATTGTTTCCCGAACTCGCTTTCTCGGTTTCGGCAGCTACGCGCAGCCCGAGGGACAATGAGGCCAATGGAGTTGATTATTACTTCATGAGCCTTGAGGAATTTCAGCAAAAGATCCAGCGAAATGAATTTATAGAGTGGGAAATGGTGTATGAAGGCAAATATTACGGCACATTAAATGCCGAACTGGAGAGGATTTGGAAGGCAGACCGCGTTCCTGTGCTGGATATAGATGTTAAAGGAGCGATACACGTTCAACAGCAGTTCCCGGAAAAAACGCTTTCTATTTTTATAGAACCCCCATCCATAGACGAACTTAAAAGGAGGTTGCAGGGGCGAGGAACCGAGACCAAAGAGTCGCTGGAGGCCCGAATTAACAAGGCTTCATACGAAATCTCTTTTAAACATTCTTTCAGCCACACCATTGTAAATCATGATCTTGGACAGGCGAGGAAAGAGGCAGTGAAGCTGGTGGAGGATTTTCTGAGATAGATTTTATACCCCGGCGATACTTTTTTCTCTCTAATTTCGTAACTACTTTACATTATGGACGTATTTGTTATTGTTGCAATTGTGCTAGCCATACTGTTCCTGGCCTTTTTTTCCGGAATCGAAGTGGCTTTTACAACGGCTAACAGATTAGGGATCGAATTAAAAAAGAAGCAGGGGTCGCCTAGCGGAATTCTGCTTTCGAGGTTTTTTGATGAACCATCAAGGTTCATAGGAACGGTGCTGGTTGGCTTCAACCTGTTCCTTGTATTATTTATTTTACTCCTGAGCACCTTCAGCGATGTAGTGCTCAACAAAGTGGGCATGACTCGTTCACTGATATTACCAACAAGACTTTTTGTTGAAATATTAATTTCAATAGTGATCGTTATAGTTGTTGGAGAATTTATTCCAAAGGCAATATTCCGTGCGAAGAGCGATCCGTTATTATCATTTTCTGCGAAGTCGGGATTGCTTGGTTTATCGCATGATATTTTTTATCCCGCTGCAAGATTTTTTGTGAAGATATCCCAATGGATACTCACCATTATTTTTGATATGCGCATAGACAAAAAGAAAGAAACCTTTTCGCGTGCCGATCTTGAACATTACTTTCAGCAGACAAGAGAATTTAATGACGAAGGCCAGGATATAAATACCGATCTTTTTGAAGCGGCGCTATCATTGCATAAGGTAAAAGTGCGTGAATGCCTTGTTCCGAGAAAAGAAGTGGAGGGTGTTCCTATTACTACTACGATAGAACAACTAAGAAAGAAATTCATTGATACGCGTCTGAGCAAGCTGTTGATATACGATGGAAACATCGACCAAATACTAGGGTATGCGCATCAACTGGATCTTTTTAAAAATCCATTATTAATAAAAGATATCCTGCTTCCTATTCCGGCTATTCCTGAAAGTATGAGCGCCACCGACCTTATCAGTAAATTTTCAAAGGAGCGAAAAAGTATTGCCTGGGTGGTGGATGAATTTGGCGGCACTTCCGGTATTGTTACCATGGAAGATATGCTGGAAGAAATATTCGGGGAAATAAAAGATGAATATGATGTAGAAGAATTTGAAGAAAAGAAAATTTCCGATGAAGAATATATCCTTTCGGGAAGACTGGAGCTTGACTATCTGATGCAGAAATACGGGCTTGAATTTCCTGATGAAACTTCAGAAACGTTATCGGGGTTTATTATCCAGCAGCACGAAGCCATTCCGAAACTGAAAGAGAGAATAATTATTAACGATTACGAATTCGAGATCTTGCATATGGGAGACACGAGGATAGAAATGGTGAGATTAAAAATTCTTCAGTAACCAAACAATTTATAATACATTAAATTTGCGCCGCTTCGGCTTAGGATCAAACTTACGCCCAGCAGAATAAAGTACTAATAAAATGGCATTATCTTTTTTAAACAGGCGGAGTAAGGAGCGGGAAATGAGTTTTATAGATCACCTGGAGGAACTCCGGTGGCACATTGTGAGATCCCTTATCGCAATTGTTATTATAGCCGTTTTTATTTTCGTGAAGATGGATTGGTTCTTTGATACCATTATCCTTGGACCTATCCGCCCGAATTTTATTACTTATACCGGGCTGTGTGATTTCAGTCATTGGGCAGGGTTAGGTGATAGTCTTTGCGTTCCTCCGGTACAGGCGCACCTGCAGGCAACTACATTCGGGTCGCAGTTTATTTCGAGTATATCCATTGCATTTGTATCCGGATTCATCGTTGCGTTTCCGTATATATTCTGGGAATTCTGGCGGTTTATAAAACCCGCACTTACCCCCAAGGAAGTTTCAACCACACGTTATGCCATCATATTTGTGTCGTTTTTCTTTTTTATGGGTGCGGCATTTGGGTATTATCTGCTTGCGCCTTTCACCTTTAGCTTTTTGGGCAATTATCATATCGGAACATTGGATTTACTTGAAACAAGGCCAATGCTTTCGGATTATGTAGATAACCTGGTAGATATCGCACTCGGTTCTGCATTGGCATTTCAGCTACCTGTAGTGGCCTATGTGCTTACCCGGATCGGGATTATAACCCCTTCGTTTCTCAAAACATACCGTAAATATTCTTATGTGGCGATACTGATCATTGCCGCAGTAATCACTCCTTCGCCAGACTGGATGAGCCAGATGATCGTTACCATTCCTCTCGTGATACTCTATGAACTTAGTATCATTATTTCCAAGAGAGTGTACAAAACCATGCAGGCTAAATGGGACGAATAGAAATTAATTAACTTGCTGAAAATGCCGCAGGCTCCCTGCGAACCTAAATCTATTGCTATGCCTACTATCGATCAACTTATAGCCATTGGCAGTGACCATGCCGGGTTTGAATATAAACAACAGCTTGTTGAGTTTCTTGAAGCGAAAGGTTTTGTGGTAAAGGATATGGGAACATACAGCAGCAGCTCTGCAGATTATCCAGACTTTGCGCATCCCGTTGCCTATGCGGTAGAAAAGCGTGAAGTGTCGTTAGGAATACTGGTTTGCGGAAGCGGAAATGGCGTTGCTATTACAGCGAACAAGCACCAGGGAATACGTGCGGCGCTGTGCTGGCTGCCCGAACTGGCTAAGCTATCGCGCGAGCATAACAACGCTAACATCCTTTGTGTGCCGAGCAGGTTCGTGGGGATAGAAGCCGCAAAAGAAATGGCAGACCTATTTATTCATACTTCCTTTGAAGGCGGAAGGCACCAAAACAGGGTTGATAAAATTTCGTGCTGATCTAATTCGCGCCACTACCAGCCAAGCACATACGCAAATATCAGCGGTACAACAATTGTTGCATCGCTTTCGATAATGAATTTGGGGGTGTCGATGTCGAGCTTGCCCCAGGTGATCTTTTCATTTGGAACAGCGCCTGAATAAGAGCCATAAGAAGTGGTGGAATCCGAGATCTGGCAGAAATAGCTCCAGAATGGAACATCGTGCCACTCAAGATCCTGGTACATCATCGGCACCACGCATATTGGAAAATCGCCCGCTATACCGCCGCCTATCTGGAAGAAGCCAACTCCCTTACCCGAAGAATTATTACGGTACCAGTCCGATAACCAAACCATATATTCTATACCACTCTTCATGGTGGAGGCTTTCAATTCTCCTTTGATGACATAGGAAGCGAATATGTTTCCCATGGTGCTGTCTTCCCAACCCGGAACGATGATGGGGATGTTCTTTTTTGCTGCTGTGAGCATCCAGCTATTTTTGGGATCTATTTCGTAATACTGTTCGAGTATTCCGCTGTTGAGCATTTTGTACATGAACTCGTGTGGAAAGTATCTTTCTCCTTTGTCCTCTGCGTCTTTCCAGATCTTGTAGATGTGTTTTTGTAACCTTCGGAATGCTTCTTCTTCGGGGATGCAGGTATCGGTAACGCGGTTGTAATGATTTTCCAAAAGGTCCCATTCTTGCTGCGGGCTAAGGTCCCTGTAGTTGGGCACCCGTTTGTAGTGGCTGTGTGCAACAAGGTTCATGATATCCTCTTCAAGGTTTGCTCCCGTGCACGTGATGATGGCCACTTTATCCTGACGGATCATTTCTCCGAAACTCAGTCCTATTTCAGCAGTACTCATCGCTCCTGCGAGCGTTACCATCATTTTACCTCCATCAAGCAGATGCTGTTCGTATCCTTTGGCTGCATCCACCAGGGCGGCTGAATTAAAATGACGGTAGTGATGTTGTATAAATTCCGAAATTGGTCCTTTGCTCAGGAGATAATTTATTGCTATCAAAGGTAACGGAATTGAGGAAATGGTCTATTGCCTCCCTCTTATCCTTTTTGAATACTATCCAGTTTGACTGAAGCATCTGGTCTAAAGAAAAACTACATTTGAGATCAGACGCAGCGTTATATAAAGGTTACAATACCAGTGCTTTTTTTGTAAATTGGTTTAGTGAACTTCCTGGCACATGCATATCTTTCTTTTGGTGACCCCGAAGTACTTACCGGAAATATGATTAGCGATTATGTGAAAGGGAAAAAGAAATTCGATTTCGCTCCTCGTATCCTTGGTGGCATTGACCTGCATAGGTCGATCGATGAGTTTACAGATAATCACCCCGTTACAAAAGAGGCGGCGAAGTATTTCAAACCCGCGTACGGGTTGTATAGTTCTGCTTTTATGGACGTGACTTACGACCATTTCCTTGCAAAAGAAATTTTGCTGCATGGCGAACAAAAGTTCAGGGAATTTTCGGCTGATATATATCAAAAGCTCGAAAGGTTTGAAGAGGTGTTCCCAGAAAGATTCAGAACCATGTTCCCGTTGATGAAAGTCCACAACTGGTTGTTAAATTACCAGTTCATGTGGGGGATTGAGAGAAGCTTTCAGGGATTGGTTAGCCGGGCGAAGTATATCGATTCCAGCGAGGCAGCCATGCTGGTATTTATGGAAAATTATCAACTGTTAAGTGTGGCTTATAAAGAATTCTTTCCCCAGCTGCGGGAATATTCTCTCAAAAAATTTGCTGATATTCACTAAATGTTTGCACGAAAGTACCTGATCTTTTTGCTGGTGGTTATGATTCCAACATTCAATGCCTGTAAACCGAAAGAACAAAAGCCACCTGTTGCACCAATCCCAAGAGGCATCCCTGTAAAAAAGGAAAGGCCACAGCTTGTTGATGTTGACAAGTCGCCCATGGACATGAGTTATTACCCACCCGAGTATCCCATACTAAAGATGACCGGTAAGGTAGTAGCGCCGCCTATTGCAAGAGTTATTTATAGCAGGCCCTTCACAGATGGCAGGGTTATATTCGGTAACCTGATAAAATATGGCGAGCATTGGCGACTTGGTGCGAACGAGGCGACTGAGATTGAATTTTTTACCGACGTAAGCATACTTGATAAAAAAGTAAAAAAAGGCCGATACATTTTGTACTGCATTCCGTTTGAAGACAAATGGACGCTGGTGCTGAATAACGATCTGTACGTATGGGGACTAAAGATCCATTCGTCTGCCGATGTTACCAGCTTCAACGTTCCAACGA
>JBDTMM010000067.1:0-8954 GCA_039934275.1 Flavitalea sp.
TCAGGTTAACATGTGTAATTTCTACATTTTTTGTTTTCTTGATAGATTCCGGATCCACACCAAACCCGTGGTTTTGTGTAGTGATCTCACACTTTCCTGTAATAAGGTTTTTTACGGGATGGTTCAATCCCCTGTGACCGTGGTGCATCTTAAAGGTAGATATTCCATTTGCAAGTGCAAGCAACTGGTGGCCGAGACAAATTCCGAACACCGGTTTATTTTCATTTAATACTTCTTTCAATGTATCAACGGCATAACCCATGGAGGCTGGATCGCCAGGACCATTTGAAATAAAATAGCCGTTAGGGTTGAAGGCCTTCATTTCGGCAACTCCGGTTTTTGCAGGAAACACTTTTACATAAGCGCCCCTTGCCACCATGCACTCGATAATGTGTTTTTTGGTTCCATAATCCAACACCGCAATGCGGATACCGGCATCTGGATTTCCGCTGGTATAGGGTGTGGTAGTACTTACTGCGCTCGCAAGTTCCAGTCCATCCATGGAAGGCACCTTCTTCAGTTCTTTATGCAACGCGTCCACGTCGAGGATTTCAGTGGAAATGATGCAGTTCATGGCACCTTTTTGCCTTACATGAGTAACCAGTGCCCTGGTATCCACGTCTTCTATGCAAACGATATTATTTTTGGTAAGATATTCTTCAAGCGATCCCCGCGCGAGTTTCCGGCTATATAGCTCTTCCAGGTTGCGCGCAATCAGCCCCTTGATCTTTACGCTGTCCGATTCAATATCTTCGTCTTTAACCCCGTAGTTGCCTACGTGCACATTATTCATGATCACTACCTGTCCGTAGTAGCTGGGGTCGGTAAATACTTCTTGGTATCCTGTCATTCCCGTATTAAAACAAATTTCGCCGGTGGTGGTACCCTTTTTTCCAAAGGCCTTTCCATAATGGACTGTACCATCTGCCAGTAATAGAATCGCGGGAGCTTGTTGTGTTGAACTCATTCAGGAAAATTTTGCAAATAAAATCAATTATTAGTGAAGATGAACCATAATTAATCCACATAAAAAAAGCAGGATCAAAATAGATCCTGCTTCTTCTCTTATATTCTTATGAGAACTATGCTTCAGTTGCAGGAGTTTCTTCCGAAGGCTTCGCAGCTTCAGGGGCATCTGCTGACGCAGATGGTTCTGATTTTTTTGCTGTTCTGCTTCTTCTTGTTTTCTTAGCAGGTTCTTTTGTTTCGCCTTTGCCTTTGCCGTAGATCTCATTGAAATCTACCAGTTCTATCAGTGCGGTTTCAGCATTATCACCATGGCGTGCGCCAAGTTTGATAACTCTTGTGTAACCACCTGGGCGTCCCCCCACTTTTTCAGCGATGGTGCTGAACAGTTCGGTAATCGCTTCCTTATCCTGAAGGTAACTGAATACGATCCTGCGCTGGTGTGTGGTATTTTCTTTTCCCTTTGTAACCAGGGGTTCGATGTACGTACGCAAAGCCTTTGCTTTTGCGAGTGTGGTCACGATCCTTTTGTGCATGATCAGCTCGCAGGCCATATTACTTAACAGCGCCCTTCTGTGAGAGGCCGTTCTGCTGAGGTTATTAATTTTATCTCCGTGACGCATGACTTGATGTTTTAGAGCTGTACCGTGTCAGGAATTACAGCCTGTGAATTATTATGATTACTTAAAATTCTTCTTTATTCCTCCTTCGCTGAAGCTTCGGAGAACGAAGCCTCTTATATTAGAACTCTTCTTTGTCTACTCCTAATTTGCTCAGGTCCATTCCGAAATGCAATCCTCTTTCAGCCAAAACCTGTTCAATTTCTGCAAGCGATTTCTGTCCGAAGTTGCGGAACTTCATCAGGTCTTCCTGTTCGTACTGAACGAGTTCGCTGAGTGAATTGATCTTGGCCGCCTTGAGGCAATTGAATGCGCGTACAGATAGGTCGAGGTCTTCCAACGGCGTTTTCAGCACCTTGCGAAGTTGAAGCATTTGTTCGTCTACAACGTCTTCCTTTTTATCTTCTTTACTGTCGAAGGTGATGTTTTCATCGGTGATGATCATCAGGTGCTGGATAAGGATTCGGCTAGCCTGTTTCACAGCATCTTCGGGATGGATGGTACCATCTGTAGAAACGTCCATGATCAGTTTTTCGTAATCCGTTCTCTGTTCAACACGCGTATTTTCGATAGCGTACTTTACATTTTTGATTGGGGTGAAAATAGAATCGGTAGGAATGTATCCGAATGGTGCATCCTTGATTTTATTATCTTCTGCAGGAACATACCCTCGACCTTTTGAAATAGTAATTTCAATATCGAGTTTTGCGGAAGGATCAAGTGTACAGATCAAAAGATCGGGGTTCATGATATCGAAACTCTGTGAAGCATCGCCAATAACTCCGGCAGTGAATTCAGTTTTATTTTTAATGCTGAGCGTTATTTTTTCCTGACCGGGATCGTTATCCATTTTCTTCTTGAAACGAACCTGTTTCAGGTTGAGGATAATTTCAACCACATCTTCAGAAATACCTTTAATGGTAGCGAATTCGTGGTCAACTCCTTCTATACGTACGCCAATGATTGCATAACCCTCCAAAGAACTTAAAAGCACTCTGCGTAATGCGTTACCGATGGTAACGCCAAAACCAGGCTCTAACGGGCGAAACTCGAACTGAGCTTCGAAATCAGTAGCCTTTTGCAAGATGATCTTTTCTGGTTTCTGGAAATTTAAAATGGCCATATTTGGTGTTTAATTATTATAAAAACGTAAAATCGAAAAATCAATTACCAGTTTACTTACTGTATAATTCCACGATCAGTTGTTCCTTGATATTTTCAGGAACATTTTCTCTTTCAGGATAAGCTACAAACGTTCCTTTCATATCGCCCTCGTTCCAGTCTAACCAGCCAAATTTCTGATTCTTACCGCGCATTGCACCGGTAAGCGAAACATTGGTTTTGTCTTTTTCTTTCAGTCCGATAGTATCACCTGGTTTCAGTTGATAAGAAGGGATGTTCACTACGTCGCCGTTAACGGTGATGTGTTTATGAGCAACGAGCTGCCTTGCTGCAGGACGGGAAGGTGCAACACCCATGCGATACACGGTGTTGTCGAGCCTTGCTTCGAGGAGGCGCATCAGGTTTTCACCAGTTACACCTTTGATGCGTGCTGCTTCTTCAAAAGTTTTGCGGAATTGTTTTTCCAGAACGCCGTAGGTGTATTTGGCTTTCTGTTTTTCCTTAAGCTGTAAAGCGTATTCACCCGGGGCCTTGCGTTTTTTGGTAGGACCATGCTGGCCGGGGGGAAAGCTGTTTTTGGTAAGCCACTTACCATTGCCAAGGATCGGTTCGCCGAATATGCGGCAGATCCTTGTTTTGGGGCCTGTGTAACGTGCCATGTGATATGATTCGATTTTTTAATGAAGGCCAGCGATCGGTAAAAATCTTAAAAATAAATCGCGGCCCTTGCTATAATGTATAACTGATTTCTAAACTCTTCTTTTCTTGGGGGGCCTGCAACCGTTATGAGGAAGCGGTGTCATATCCTTGATCATTACAACTTCTATTCCCGAGTTAGATAATGCACGGATAGAACTTTCGCGTCCTGACCCTGGTCCTTTTACAAATACGTCAACCTTTTTTACACCTGCATCAAATGCGGTTTTCGCGGCATCAGATGCTGCCATCTGCGCTGCGTAGGGAGTATTTTTCTTTGATCCTTTGAAACCCATCTTACCGGCACTGCTCCAGGAAATTACCTGGCCCACTTTGTTGGTAATGCTGATGATGAGGTTGTTGAAGCTGGCAACGATGTGTGCATCGCCGTAAGTGTCCACCTTTACTACTCTTTTCTTTGCAGCGGCTTTCGCGCTGTTCTGTGCTTTTGCCATTTTTAAATTCAGTTGGAGGTAATCAATTAACGTTTATTGTTTTTCCACCGGTAGTGGAATGGCGTGCCCTATTTCCCGCAAGCGGGACTTTCCGGAACACTATCAACTATTTCTTAGCTGCTTTTTTCTTTCCTGCAACAGTCTTGCGCTTACCCTTACGAGTACGGCTGTTGGTACGGGTACGTTGTCCGCGAACAGGTAAACCTTTACGATGGCGAAGGCCACGGTAACACGCGATATCCAGAAGGCGTTTGATGCTCATCTGCACTTCAGAACGCAACTGTCCTTCCACTTTGAATTCATTGGTAATGGTTGAACGGATAATGTTCAATTCATCATCGTTCCATTCGTTCACTTTCTTATCTACACTGATGCCTGATTTTTCAAGAATGTATTTAGCGGTAGAAAGTCCAATACCAAAGATGTAGGTAAGTCCAATCTCTCCTCTTTTATTTTTTGGAAGGTCAACTCCGGCAATACGAGCCATACTTTATTTTATTTTACTTAATTATTTTAGTTATCGGATCAAAACAAATTATCCCTGCCTCTGCTTGAAGCGCGGGTTCTTTTTGTTGATCACATAAAGTCTTCCTTTCCTGCGCACGATCTTACAATCAACGCTTCTTTTTTTAATGGATGCTCTTACTTTCATTACCTTGTTTTGTACTTATTATTATTCTGTTACTTATACCTGAAAATTATCCTACCTCTCGAAAGGTCATAAGGGCTCATCTCCACACCTACTTTATCTCCAGGCAAAATTCTTATATAATTCATTCTCATCTTGCCAGAGATAGTTGCCAGTATTTCGTGACCGTTTTCCAATTTAACCTTGAACATCGCGTTGGATAAGGCTTCTACAATAGTTCCATCCTGTTTAATCAGCGGTTGTTTACCCATACACTTTTAAGGAGGCGCAAAGATAATAGTTACAGGGGAAAAAATGAAAAAATAAAAAGGGCCCGGTAAAGATCCTGCGGCAACGGTTCTCAGGTATACGGAAGAAGTGTTCGGTAGCGCTCTTTTGGCTCTTTCAACTTCCTTGCGTCTTTGTGTTTCAAAAGTTTTCAAGGGATTTGTGGAACACAAACACACGAAGGTTATCTAAATGGCATGAAGGCTGGCAGAAATATTGAATGACATTGCCCAAAACCAAACATATTTGATGGAGCACGAAGTTTTCCCCGGTAATCCGTACCCTTTAGGCGCAACATGGGATGGCGAAGGTACCAATTTTGCCATATTTTCGGAACATGCCACCGGAATGGACCTTTGTCTATTTGAACACATAAAGAGCGAAAAAGAATATATAAAGATAAGAATATCAGAGGTTTCGCATCATGTATGGCACGCATACCTACCCGGCGTAATGCCTGGCCAGGCGTATGGATACCGCGCATATGGCCACTTTAACCCCGAAAAAGGTCAGCGGTTCAACCCAAACAAATTATTGATCGATCCCTACGCAAAAGCAATTGGCAGTGCGGTGGAATGGGACAACTCTCTGTTCGCCTATATTATGAACGATCCCCGCCTAGACCTCAGCTATAACGATACCGACAGTGCCCCATTCGCGCCAAAGTCGGTGGTGATAGATCCCAATTTCGACTGGCAAGGCGACGAACCGCCGAAGATTCCTTACCACAAGACTATTATATATGAAACCCATGTTCGCGGCTTCACCAAATTGCACCCTGGCATTCCGCAGAACATTCGAGGCAGTTATGCCGCACTTGCTCATCCCGTTACCATCGAATACCTGAAATCACTTGGAATAACGGCGGTAGAATTGATGCCCGTTCATCATTTTATCATAGATAAAACTTTAAAAGACAAAGGACTCAGCAACTATTGGGGCTATAACACCATTGGATTTTTTGCACCCGACACCCGTTATTCCAGTTCAGGTACTACGGGCGAACAGGTTACCGAGTTCAAAAGCATGGTGCGCGAACTGCACAAAGCCGGTATAGAGATCATCCTCGATGTGGTATATAACCACACTGCTGAGGGAAATCACCTCGGCCCAACTCTGTCTTTCCGAGGCCTCGACAATGCTTCTTATCATAGGCTGATGGAGGAAAAACGATATTATATGGATTATACCGGCACCGGCAACACCATGAATGCGCGGCTCCCCGTTGTTCTAAGACTGATAATGGACAGTCTGCGGTACTGGATTAATGAGATGCATGTAGACGGCTTCCGCTTCGACCTTGCGGCAACGCTTGCGCGCGAACTGCACGAAGTGGACAGGCTCAGCGCATTTTTCGATATTATTCACCAGGATCCCGTTATTTCACAGGTTAAACTGATCGCCGAACCCTGGGATATTGGTGAGGGCGGGTATCAAGTTGGAAAATTTCCGCTGGGATGGGCCGAATGGAACGGCATGTACCGCGATTGTATCCGCGACTACTGGCGAGGGGCAGGCAGTATGCTGGCTGAATTTGCAGAAAGATTTACAGGTAGCTCGGACCTTTATCGTGCAGACTATCGCCGTCCAACAGCCAGTGTCAATTTTATTACTGCGCACGATGGCTTCACCATGCACGACCTTGTTTCGTACAATGAAAAACACAACGAGGCAAATGGAGAAGACAATCGCGATGGCGAGAACCATAACCGGTCGTGGAACTGTGGAGCAGAAGGAGAAACGGCCGATAGATCGATCATCGCATTTCGCTCCAAACAAAAAAGAAATTTATTAACCACGCTTCTTCTTTCACAAGGCGTGCCCATGATCGTAGCCGGCGATGAAATAGGAAGAACGCAAAAGGGAAATAATAACGCCTACTGTCAGGATAATGAAATTTCCTGGCTCGATTGGGAAAATAGCGATAAGGAGTTACTGGCATTTTCACAAAAATTGATTCATTTCAGAAAAAAACATCCAAACTTCAGGCGCAGGCGCTGGTTCCGTGGCCAAATGATAAAAGGAAGCGGTGTGGAAGACATTGGCTGGTTCCTGCCCCAGGGAATAGAAATGCCCGAAGAAAACTGGAGCCACGACTTTGCAAAATCACTCGGAATATTTATGAATGGAAATGGCATCAGAACAGTTGGACCAAAAGGTGAACGCACGACAGATAATAATTTTTTTATCATGTTTAACGCGCACTATGAAGCAATGGATTTTATTCTTCCGCCCGAAAAATATGGAACGTACTGGATGAAAGTGATCGATACCCATTGCGGTTACTTTGCAGAAAACGGAGATATGTATAAACCGGGTGACGCTATTAAAGTGGAAGAAAGATCAATCATTTTATTTCAACACGAAAAAATTATTACAGGCACATGATCATCGACGTTAGTAAAAGAAGTATCGGCGTAAACTTTACGGCTGGCAAAATCGCTGATGTAAGGTTATGGGCACCGCTCGCCAAAAAAGCAATACTGCATATACAATCCTCAGGCGAAAAAATAGAGCTGCAGAAGGAAGACTATGGTTACTGGCATACGGTAACCAATAAATTAATTCCCGGAGATGAATATAAATTTTCTATAAATAAGGAAAAACCACATCCTGATCCGGCATCACTTTTACAGGTTCATGGAGTACACAACGCATCAACCGCTTTCGACCTGAAAAAATACCAGTGGACTGACAAAGATTGGAATAATCCTACACTCGAAAAATATATAATTTACGAATTGCATGCAGGAGCATTCAGCCCAACCCATAATTTTAAAGGAATAGAAGAAAGGCTCGATTATCTTATTGATCTTGGAATAAATGCAATAGAGATCATGCCCGTGGCGCAATTTCCCGGCGCAAGAAACTGGGGTTACGATGGAGTATTTCCATTTGCGGTGCAGGATAGTTATGGAGGTGCAATAGAATTGCAAAGCATGGTGAATGCCTGCCACCAAAAAGGAATAGCCGTAATTCTCGACGTCATTTATAATCATATTGGGCCTGAAGGAAATTACCTGCCTGAATTCGGACCGTATTTTACCGATAAATATTCCACGCCATGGGGAAGGGCGCTCAATTTTGATGATGGCTGGAACAATGGTACCCGCGATTATTTTATTGAGAACGTATTGATGTGGTTCCGAGATTTTCATATCGATGCGTTAAGGATGGATGCGGTACACGCCATTAAAGATTATAGCGCAAAACATATCATAAAAGAGATAAGGGAAAATGTAGATGAACTGATTTCCAAAACTGGGCACCCGCATTACCTCATAGGAGAACTGGACCTGAACGATCCTCAATATATAAACCCGCAGGAAAAAGGGGGTTATGGATTGGATGCACAATGGATAGATGAATTTCATCACGCAGCCCGTGTTACAGCAGGACAAGCGAAGGAAGGATATTATGCAGATTTCGAAGGGATCACCCATCTCGCAAAATCATACAAAGACGCTTATGTGTACGATGGGCAGTTTTCGCATCACCGTAAAAAATTCTTTGGTGTAAAAACCAATAACCCCGGAAAGCAGTTCATTGTTTTTTCACAGAATCACGATCAAACCGGTAACAGAATGCTCGGCGAACGCACAAGCAAACTCGTTAGCTTTGAAATGCAAAAACTATTAGCGGGTGCGGTGGTTTCCAGTCCATATATACCCATGTTTTTTATGGGTGAAGAATGGTCGGAGCCCAATCCGTTTTTATTTTTTATAAGTCATACCGATAAAGAATTGGCCGCGCTAACCAATGCCGGTCGCAAAAAAGAATTCTCTTATTTCAACTGGGCGGGAGAACCACCGGATCCAAGACTTGAAGCAACATTTGACCAGTCAAATTTGCAATGGCATTTGTTAGAGAAAGAACCACATCGCGTGATGCACGAGTATTACAAATCATTAATCGGATTAAGAGTTCGTCCCACTTGTTTAGCTAGTCCTAAAGTGATTTTAGTACCAGTGCTATCGATAGTAATACTTGTAATAACTGTATCGCCATTACGTGCTGTCCTACTACCCGATATCATTAAGTTAGTAAATTGGCTTAATGCAGGTGAATGCATTAAATGGGTGGCATAAGATAAGAAGTCAGATTTAGCTATTTCTTCAGCCTTCAGTGTCAAGTTTTTATGAGATGAAACAAAATCTTTCATCGCAATATTAAATTATG
>JBDTMM010000068.1:0-8940 GCA_039934275.1 Flavitalea sp.
AAAGGATAAAATAGATATCAGGATCGGCTGTGGTTCTATGTTCAGAAAGTTGCTGCGCCGGAGCGTTGAAGCCTGTCGGTGAATAAACAAGGTGCTTTAATAATGAAAAAACCTCTAACCCTATAAATACCAGCATCAGCACCATCAGGTATTTATTAAGGCGGGAAAGGGTTTTTTTTGTTCTTCGTAATATAATAAAACTGGTGATGAGGATAACCGCTATCAGCGGAAGCAGAATATGGTAGGCCGATAAAAATATTAAAGATGGAATTGATTTCAGCTTATCATGGAAGGCACCGAAAAAGAAGTTGAGGGATAAAAAAATAAATACAAATACGGATGACTTCGCTGCTGACCTAAATAAGGCAAGCGAGATTAAAAACGCGATTACTGCTGCAATGATTTCATTAATTAAAAGAATACCGGCAACAGCGGGAGTAACATACGGGTAGTTTTCATTGAACCCATGAAAAACAAAAAATAAACAGAGTAACAGGAAGTGATAATGGTTCGAGCGGTTATTCATAATAATTTATGATTTTCTGCTCATCCGATAAAGTATTCTTGCTGTTCCTGGAATGACCTGCTTTTGTTCAATTGCAAAGTACCTGGCGAACTGTTCCTCAAAATTCAATTCCGTGTACCAATCGAAAATATCGGTTTTGTTTTTTAATAACACTTTTACCTTCTCGTCTTCTTTCGGTACAAATTCAATGATTAATGCGTGGCCCATATTTTGCAGAAATTCAGCAAGCATTGCAAAGGTAATATTTTTGGATATTGACAAATGGTGCACTAATGCCAATGCAAGCACCAGGTCTGCCTTTGCGCGCTGTACAAAAGAATTGCGCTCTTCATTGTTAAATCCAACGGCCGGCGTGGGATTGCAAATGTCCACCACCAATGGTAATACGGAGGTGCCGGTTTGTTTTATGGTTTTGTATAAATTATTTACAGCACCGGCATCAGAATCGGTGCTTATAACGATAGCCGTTTTTTTAGCGGCGATCAATGAAAAATGGCCTTCATTCGAACCAAGGTCTATTACCGTTTTAAATGAAAGCGAATACAAAAACTCATTAAATATCTTTTCTTTTTGCTCGAGGTATTCTTTGCTCAAAATACGTTCTTCATAATAATTATTCCACACGCCTTCCTCATTACTTTTTAATCTTTTACACGAATTCATCAGGCTGTCCAGCAATAACTTCATTTTGTGTTTGCTGAAAACAACTTTTCTTTCATCTCCTTGTACACTTGAGGTATAGGCTTTTTTTTGCAGGTACACGTGCATCCACACATCGAGGTTGAAACGACTTTTGTAAGGCAACAGTTTTGCGGTAACCAGTAATGGTATACCGTCAGGGTAAATACTTAACAATTTCTGAGCCTTTGAATAACAATAATGAGAAAGATAGAGTGGGAACAAAAAAGATTCACAGAATTGACGGTAGGCAATCCACGGCCGACTGTCATCGTATTTTTCAAAGGAAAGCGTATCTATAAATACTGGCTTTCCGTTGATGAATTGAATATTAAAACCCGTTGCGTCTTTTAATATCATTCCGTGTGCGATGGCAATGTTGTTTATTTCCAGAGTAAGCAAAGCCGCATCTTTCAGCATGTCGAAACTCCACTCATAGGGGTAACTGATAAATGGAACCTGCTGCGGCAACAGTGTTTTGTAATGCAAATTGCTGCCTGGGAAATGCTCGTTTACTTCGCTATGAGCAATTAGTGATTTTTTTTCTGTAAGTATTTTGTAAAGCCCCGAACTGATCAGCAGGTCATAATTGTCCGAATAGCTTTTATTAACCTGGCGGTAATATTTACTTTGATATTGAAAAACAAACCCTGCGGGATCGCGGTAAGAGGATGGATGTACGAGGTAATCAGATGTTGCCATTCTCTTTATCGGTGTTACCTGGTTTTTTCTTTACAAAGAAGGATTTTATTTTCCACCATAAACCCTTAAAATAAAATAACGCGCCCAGTATTCCTGCAATGATCATCTGGATCAAATACCCTCCGCTTCCGGGATCAACATATAGCAGGCATACATGCATGTGCGATATTTATAGATAACTGAGGTTTGTTTTCGGGCTAAGCGTGATCAGCGTTTCATACATCAGCCTGATCGTTTGTTCAATGTCATCCCTATGCAGCATTTCCACAGTAGTGTGCATGTACCTCAAAGGCATCGATATCAATACCGATGGACAACCATCATTTGCATACGCAAAAGCATCGGTATCGGTACCTGTGGTTCTTGAAACGGTGCGCATCTGAACAGGAATATTTTTCTTCGCGGCAACTTCCTGAACTATGTCTAATAATTTGTTGTGTATTGCTGGTCCGAATGCAAGTGATGGTCCCTTGCCGCAAATAACATCTCCTTCTATAATTTTATTGATCATCGGTGTATGCGTATCATGCGTTACATCCGTTATAATGGCGATGTCTGGTTTTATTCTCCTGGCGATCATTTCTGCGCCACGCAGTCCTATTTCTTCCTGCACCGCGTTCACCACATATAAACCGAAAGGCAGCGTTTTTTTATTGGTCTTTAATAACCTGGCCACCTCTGCAATCATAAATCCGCCCACGCGGTTGTCGAATGCGCGGCCTACGTAATTTCCATAACCCAATTCTTCAAAACCATCGCGATAGGTAACCACCGAGCCAATATGAATACCAAGGTCTTCTACCTGTTTTTTATTTCTTGCACCACAATCCAGAAATAGATTTTCCACTTTAGGATGCTGTTCTTTTGCATCGGCACCACCCATCCGGGTGTGTATTGCTGGCCAGCCGAATACGGCCTTTACAAGGCCCTTTTTCCCATGGACAAATACGCGCTGGCTGGGTGCAATCTGGTGGTCAACGCCGCCATTTCTTTTTAAATAAATAAATCCATCGGCATTAATATAATTCACGAACCAGCTGATCTCATCTGCGTGTGCCTCAATAACCACTTTAAATGCTGCTTTTGGATTGATCACACCCACTGCGGTTCCATACGGATCGGTGAAGGTGGTATCTACTAGCGGTTTTATGTAATCGAGCCAGAGTTTTTGTCCGCTGCTTTCGAAGCCAACGGCAGAAGGATTATTAATATAATTTTTAAAGAATTCTAATGCTTCTCTAGTTAACAGGGATTTCGTTTTTACAGTTTTTGCCATCCTGGTATTGGTTGTAGATTGGTTAGTATTTTTAAATTATTCCACCACGCTGATCAGTGTGGGTGTAGTTACGGTGTCGCTGACATTGCCCGCAACATCTTTTACAAATATCTTGAAATTAACGGTGTCGTTGAATTGTGGATTCTCACTTAAGAAGCCTGAGGGAATGATCACCTTTATCTCGCCGCTTGTTGTTTTTGGAAATTCAGGTAATGCATATCCTACACTGTCTGCAAGGTCATTGATTACGGGATAATAAACATTTAGCCTGTTGCGGAGGTAGGTGAGGGATCCATTGCCAAGGTCACCTTCCTTATCTTTAAAAGTAAGCGTGATCACAACGTCCTGCAACAGAGTGAACTCGGTGCCGTTGATGCTTTTTATCGCTATGGAAGGTTTTGTGCTAAGCTTATCTTTGCTGCACGAGATCACCAAAACCACCAACACCAGGAAAGGAAGATATCTTTTTAACATACAAAAAGTTATAAAACAAAATTAACGGCTTAAGGCTGAAATACCCATTAATGAACTGTGAATTACAAGATAAAGTTTTTGCTGTTACTGCCACCGGATTTGAATCATTGGCATTGGAAATCTTCCGGTTTCAATATGCCCACAATACGTTGTACCGTGAGTTTACCGACACACTCAGGGTTGATCCCGTAAAGGTTCGCTCTCTTGCATCGATACCCTTTCTGCCGGTTGGGTTTTTTAAAAATCATGAAGTGGTTACCGGCGAATTTCTTCCTGAATACATCTTCGAAAGCAGTGGCACCACCAATACCGGCAACAGCAGGCACATGGTTCGTTCACTGGATATGTATCGCAAAAGCTTTTTAAAAGCCTTTGAATTATTTTATGGACCGGTACAGGAATGGTGCATCATCGGGTTACTGCCATCCTACCTTGAACGCCAAAATTCCTCCCTGGTGATGATGGTGGATGAACTGATCAAAGAGAGCCATCATTCCCAAAGCGGTTTCTATTTATATGAATACGCGCAACTGGCCGAAGTGATCAGGGAAAATGAAAAAAGGCAACAGAAAACTTTACTTCTCGGAGTAACATTTGCACTGATAGATTTTGCGGAAACATTTAAATACCCGCTGAAATGTACTACTGTGATGGAAACGGGTGGAATGAAAGGAAGAAGAAAAGAGATCACCCGGCAGGAAGTGCATCAGATTTTAAAATCTTCCTGGCAACTCGACCAAATACATTCGGAATATGGAATGTCGGAATTATTATCGCAGGCGTATTCGAAAAGAGAGGGGTTATTTGAATGTTCGCCTTGGATGAAAATAATACTAAGGGAAGAAGACGATCCGGTTACCATAAAATCCGGCACAAAATATCCGCTCGAAGGGTTGGTAAACGTAATTGACTTTGCGAATATGTATTCCTGTTCTTTTATCGCCACCGACGACATGGGAAAATTATACAGTGACGGAAGTTTTGAAATTATCGGCCGAATGGATAGTAGTGATGTAAGGGGCTGCAGCCTGATGTACACCTGATCAGGAAATTACCGCGTTGATTAATAACACGCCGATCAATCCAGCTACTGAAACAATGGTTTCCATAATGGACCACGACCTTATCGTGTCTTTGATGCTTATATTGAAATATTCTTTGAACAGCCAGAATCCTCCATCGTTTACGTGCGAGAACATAAGGCTTCCCGCCCCAATAGCCAATACCATCAGGTTCGGATCTGCGTGAGATTGAACAATTACCGGCGCAATAATGCCGGCAGTGGTTAAACCGGCAATGGTAGCGGAACCAATACAGATCCTGATTACAGAGGCAATGAGCCAGCCTAGTACAAGGGGATGCATATTCAACTGAACAAGTGACGATGCGATCTGGTCGCTTACCCCACTGTCTGTGAATACCTGTTTCAGAGCACCCGCACCGGCGATGATCAATAATATCACGCAAATATCTCCAACCGCGTCACCATAAATAGACATTACTTTTTTTACACTTTTCCCCTGTCTTATTCCCAGTGTATACGTGGCAGTTATGATCGACAATAACATCACTACAGAAGGGTCACCCAGGAACAGCACCAGTTTTGAGGCAGGGTTTCCGGCCTTCATCGTAAATGCCACTGCGGAAGACGCGATCAATAAAAACACCGGCAATAGAGAAGTAAAAAAACTATTGAATGTTCCCGGCATTTCCGCTTCGCTTAATACCTGTGGTTTAAAAGTATCCAGGGGTACTGAGTGAATTTTCTTTAGCGTTTTTGCAAATATGGGCCCTGCAAGAATTATTGCAGGAATGGCGATGATCAATCCGTATAATATTGTAAGCCCCATATTTGCATGGAACTGTAATACCAGCGCAGAAGGAGAGGGATGTGGCGGAAGAAATCCATGCGTAACGGAAAGCGCCGCCAACATTGGAATACCCGTGTACACCGCGGGAAGTTTAAATTGGTAGGCAACGGAAAATATCAGTGGTACCAGTAAAATAAAACCAACGGTATAAAACAAGGGTATGCCTACGATAAACCCGGTGATCATCAGCGACCATTGGATGTTTTTTTCGCCAAACACCTTCATCATCGCGGAAGTGATCCTTTGCGCCGAGCCACTTACCGCAACCAATTTACCAAGCATCGCCCCAAGCACCAGCACAATTACCAGTGAACCTACGGTGTCGCCAATTCCCTTTTGAATGGATCCGGTCACTTTATCGAGAGGAATCCCAAGAAACAGTGCGGCGATGATACAAACAATCAAAAAAGAAAGAAATGCGTTCACCTTTCCCCAGGTAATGAGTACTATCAGCGCAACGATGCAAAAAACAATTACGAGAATACTCATGTTTACCTGAATTGAATGGCTTTAACAGGTTGGATCCTTTTGATAACAAGCGTGGGTATCATCAGTACCAGGAAGCAAATGAATAACGTAACGATATTTACCAATACGATTTGCCACCATACAATATTCACTGCTGCCTGTGAAATATAGTAGGCATCCTCAGGGAGTTTTATAAACCCATAGCGGTCCTGCAACCAGCAGATGAATAGTCCAAGCGCGTTACCGCCTAGTAATCCAGTGGCGCTGATGATAAGCCCATGAAAAAGAAATATTTTTTGTATGGTGCCATTTTGTGCACCGAGCGCTTTTAGTATTCCAACCATCCGCGTTCGTTCGAGTACCAATATCAAAAGACAGGTGACGAGGTTAAGCGAGGCAATAATGATCATGATGATCAGTATTATGGCGATGGTTTTATTCTGTAAATAGAGCCAGTCGAATATGTTTGGAAATACTTCTCTCATGGTGCTGCTGCGAAAATCGATCGGTATCTGCACCAGTATGTCTTCGCTGATGCGGTCCATGTCGTTAAAGTCTTTCAGAAAAACTTCATACCCACCCACTTCATCGTTGCTCCAGTTGTTTAACCTTTGAATCAGTCTAAGGTCGCCCAGAGCAATGAGTTTGTCGTATTCTTCGATGCCTGTTTTAAAAATTCCTGCCACCGTTAATTTCCTCGGTCTTGGAGAGGCGCCACCCGATTGAACAAAAAATATTAATACCTTATCGTTCACGTTAAGTTTGAGTTGCTTTGCCATGGATTCAGACAAATTGATCTCGTTGCTGTAACTCGTGTCGTTGAATTTTATCCATCTTCCTTTTACAAGGAATTTATTGATGTTTTCAAAGTGATAGGTAGAATCAACGCCCTTGAATAAAACGCCTTCGATATTTTCGGATGTTTTTAAGATGGCGTTTTTGGTGGCATAAGGTTGTATGATCCTTATTTCCGGGTGCGATTTATACAGGTCGGTGATGGAGTCGTTGCGGAGTATAGGGGTTTCTTCGGCAATGGATACCCGCGCCGCTTCGTAATTGTGAATGCGAATGTGCCCCCAGAAACTGAATACTTTTTCGCTGATGGTCTTTTGAAAGCCGCTGGCAAACGCAAGGGTCACGATCATGATCATTACACTTATCACTGTGGCGCTCACCGACAACCTGATCACAAAACGCGAGAAGGACCTTTGCTGGTTAAAGGCTATGCGCCTCGCAATAAAACCCGGAATATTCAATCTGCCGAAATTTAGGGCTCAAAAATAGACGGTTTTAGGTTATTATCGGTGTGTTATCTAAGGTGGTATATTTGATAGATGAGACTGATATTCCTCTTCATCCTCTTCGTTTGTGTAAAGAGTTATTCGCAAACTCCCGAACAGACCTATTCTCCAAAAATAAAATCTGCTCAACTCTATCCCATCGGCAATCAGATTGGTTACCCAATCATACACCTGGGAGCTACTGAACAACTGGAACTTCATTTCGACGACCTCGACGCAAATGTGAATAATTATTCCTATACTTTTCAATTGTGTAATGCAGACTGGACACCCGCGATGCTGAGCCAGTTCGATTTCATAAAAGGGTTTTCACAGGTAAGGATCAGTAACTATCGAATTTCTTCGATTGCGTATACCCGTTATACGCATTACCAGGCGCTGATCCCCGACAGAAATTGTGTTCCATCGAGGTCTGGAAATTATATTGTAAAAGTTTTTATTAACGGCGATACCTCCAAGCTGATATTGACAAGAAGAATGCTGGTAGTGGATGAAAAGTCGAGCGTTGCAGGTCAGATTCAACAACCCTATAATGGGTTGATCTTTAAAACACACCAGAAAATACAATTTAAAGTAAATCTTAACCAGTCGCTAGACGTGGTGAATCCGCAGCAGCAAATAAAAGTGACGCTGTTACAGAATGACAGGTGGGACAATTCGATCACCAATATCAAACCCACCTTCTACTCGAGGCAAACATTGGATTATAATACGGAGAATGATGCCGTTTTTCCTGCCGGAAAGGAATGGCGCTGGCTGGACCTGAGAAGCCTGCGTTTGCAAAGCGACAGGATCGCAAATGCAAAATATTCCAATACAGGCACTGAAATTTTTATTCGTTCTGATATTGACAGGAGTGGTCAGCGCTTCAATTTTTACCGCGACAATAATGGCAGATATTATTTACAACCCACGGAAAGTATCAATCCGCTTTACCAGTCCGATTATGGAAATGTTCATTTCAGTTTTGTGGCTCCGGGTAATATCGCTTATCCTGATAAGGAGGTGTATATTTTGGGAGAGCTGAATGATTACAATTTGAATGAAAATTCGAAGATGGTATTCAATGTGGAAAAAGGGATGTATGAAACCACATTAATGCTGAAGCAGGGTTATTACGATTATATGTATGTTACCAAGGACAGGAGCGATCTCAAAAAGCCCTCGTCTTTTGATTTTACGGAAGGAAACCTATGGGAAACGGAAAATCAGTACATGATTCTGGTGTATTACCGCCCGCTTGCGGGCAGGGCCGATGAATTGATTGGAATTGGCAGGCTGAATTCTTTGCCTGGGAAGTAAGGGCTATTTGCCTCCAAAGGACGTAGCGGGTACCTGTTCTTCCAATATCATCCTCCGGTTATCCTCCGGTATGGCTGGGCTTTCTACCAATAGAAAAGCCCAGCCACACCCCAGACACACCCCAGACACACGCCAGGATAGCAGGTAGCCTGACCTTTTAAAATATATTGGTACATTAACGTTTTCAATAGCGCTGTATGAAAAGGCACATTTATAAGTAATACAGTAAGATTTCGGAAAAGTTTATCTCTATAAGTTCATTAGAGTTTAATATTGCAGAAATTTTTGAATTCACTAAAACAGTAGAAGAATATGAAGCTGATCAGATATGGAGCAGCGGGC
>JBDTMM010000069.1:0-8936 GCA_039934275.1 Flavitalea sp.
CAAGCTTGGTGCTTTCGGTACCCTTAAGCGCGACCTGAAAAGCAATAACAGCCAGTTCACGGAAACCTTCAGCACAAATACCAATGGAACCGCAACCATTGATTCAGTTGTATCGACCACAACCTCTGGAAAAGTGACCTATCCTGGTTCTTATGGATTTGGAGCGATGTTTTATAAAGGAGAAAGGTGGTTGCTGGGTGCCGACTTTACTAAGACCCTGTGGTCGCAATACCGGTTTTTTGGCCAGCAGGACCAGGTTCAGGATGCCTGGAAGATGCATGTGGGCGGACAGATCCTGCCAAATTTCATAAATGCAAAATCTTATTGGGGCAGGGTCACTTACCGTGCCGGCTTTAATTATGGACAGGATTACGTACATGTGGAAGAAAATCTGCCCGTGTGGGGTATAAGTCTTGGTATGGGTTTGCCAATGAGGCCCCCGTCTTACACCAACCAGTATTCCATTATCAATTTAGCGGTTGAATTTGGCCAGAGAGGTAACAATACCAACATTATCCGGGAAAATTATTTAAGAATATCGTTCGGTCTAACCCTTAGCGATCTTTGGTTTGTAAAGAGAAAATATGATTAATGGGTAGTGGTTCACGATACGCATCTTTTTTAGCAGCTTTATTTATAAGCTGCTTTTTTATGTCATCATGTGAGAACGATATAAAGAAAGTGGACGAACTGATGAAGAAGAAAACAGCAGTGGAGGAAGTGTTTAAAGTAACCAGTTACATGAGCCAGGATGGCGTGATGAAGGCAAAGCTCACCTCTCCATATATGCTCCGCCACCAGACGGATTCCGCATACGCAGAGTTTCCAAGAACCCTGCACGTGGATTTTTACAACGACACCCTCAAAATCGAAAGTATTCTCGATGCGCACTATGCGAGGTACAGGGAATATGAAAGAAAAGTATTTCTGAAGGACAGCGTGGTGGTCATCAATATACTAAAGGGAGATACTTTAAAGACAGATGAGCTTTGGTGGGACCAGAACAAACAGGAGTTTTATACGGACAAACCTGTAAGGATTTACGAACCCGATAAAACCATCTATGGAATAGGAATGAAGGCCGGCCAGGGCCTCGACTGGTACGATATCTACCATATTACCGGAACTGTTCTAACTAACGGATCTGAACTGGAATAGGCCTAAAAGAAGAACAGCCCCGCGGATTAAACGGAGCTGTTTGAAAAATTTTGTACAACCTTAACAACTTAGCTTGGCCATCAATAGGTACAAATTTTAAGGTCTTTCTTGGCTAGGATATTGGGCTTTGGTTTTCTCTTTGAATGACTTCGGGAACCTGGTTCTACTGGATTTTGGATTTGGTTTTCGGACTTGGATATTCGGTTCTTAAAGGATATTGGTTTTTTTGTTCCTCAGATCATTCAATCGAGAATACAAACTTAACCCTCAGCGGGCCGGAATACAAGCGCACATTTGCCCCTTTTTATAACTTCATTATTTACCACATCACTCGTATTAATACGATTTCGCCCTTTCGTACTTACCCCAGCACCTGATTAATCGATCTAAACAATTACATTTAAATGATGTTAGATACAGGTATGAATTTTAAAAACAAAACGGTCATCGTTACTGGCGCCAGCCGTGGAATAGGTAAAGCTATTGCGCTAAAACTTGCTTCCGAAGGAGCCAACATTGTAGTAGCCGCAAAAACCGTTGAACAACATCCAAAACTCGAGGGTACGATCTATTCCGCAGCCAAAGAAATTGAAGCAGTCGGTGGCGTTGCATTGCCAATCCAGGTAGACATCAGGGATGAGAGTCAAATTAACAAACTGGTAGAAAGCACCATAGAAAATTTCGGTGGGATTGATATTCTGATCAATAATGCGAGCGCCATCAACCTTACCTCTTCCGAAGAGCTGGAAGTAAAACGCTACGACCTGATGCAAAATATTAATGTACGCGGCACATTTTTAATGAGCCAGGCATGTATCCCATATTTAAAACAATCGGCCAATGCGCATATTCTTAATTTATCGCCTCCGTTAAATTTATATGCGAAGTGGTTCGCAAAACACATGGCTTACACCATGAGTAAATTCGGGATGAGCATGATCGTTCTGGGATTATCCGAAGAACTTAAAAAATATAAAATCGGCGTAAATGCCTTGTGGCCAAAAACCACCATCGCTACGGCTGCGGTACAAAATCTTCTGGGGGGCGACCAGTTAATAAAACGAAGCAGGAAACCCGAGATCATGGCAGACGCAGCCCATGTCATTTTGCAAAGACCAGCTGCAGGATGCACAGGTAATTTTTTCATTGATGAAGACGTATTAAAATCAACCGGTATAGATAATTTTGATAAATATGCCATAGATCCTGCGGCGAGGTTAATGCCCGATCTGTTTGTCTAGATTTTTCTTATAAAGTTTCGGGGAGCTCATTTCAAATCAGATAGTGGAGAACAGTTTCGTATTTTTGTACGATGCAGGATTATCTCATTGGGTTGAATGATAAACAGCTGGAAGCCGTGTTGCATAAAGACGGTCCGCTGATGATCGTGGCCGGTGCCGGAAGCGGAAAAACAAAAGTACTTACTACCAGAATCGCGCATTTGATGGCTCATCATCAGGTGGATTCGTTTAATATACTTGCGTTGACCTTTACAAACAAAGCAGCCAGGGAAATGAAGGAGCGGGTTGAAAAAGTGCTGGGCAATACCGACGCGCGCAATCTTTATATCGGAACATTTCATAGCGTGTTTGCGCGGATACTTCGCAGTGAAGCACCTCGGCTGGGTTACCCATCGAACTTTACGATTTATGATACTGACGACGCAAAGAGTGTTATAAAAACCGTAACAAAC
Source organism: Flavitalea sp. (assembly GCA_039934275.1). Lineage (GTDB taxonomy): Bacteria > Bacteroidota > Bacteroidia > Chitinophagales > Chitinophagaceae > Flavitalea. The sequence goes on from JBDTMM010000069.1 coordinate 2,852, forward strand.
GAATTAAACCTCGACGACAAACACTACAAACCCGCAACCGTTTATAATAGGATATCGAGCGCAAAAAATGCATTGGTTAGTCCGGCGGAATATGCCACGGATTACAATATCCAGCAGGAAGATATGCGCAGCAACAGGCCCGCGATAGCACAGATATATGAAGCATATGCAAGGCGCTGTTTTAAAAATGGAGCGATGGATTTTGACGACCTGCTGATAAAATTTTATGAGCTGCTGAAATTTTTTCCTGATGCGCTGCATAAATACCAGCACAAGTTTAAGTATATATTAATTGATGAGTACCAGGATACAAACCCCGCCCAATATGAAATAATAAAATTGCTCGGAGCTGCATATGAAAATGTGTGTGTGGTGGGTGATGATGCGCAAAGCATTTATAGCTTTAGGGGCGCAACCATCCAGAATATTTTACAGTTCCAGAAAGATTATGACGATGTGCAGGTGATAAAACTGGAGCAAAATTACCGCAGTTCGCAGAATATCATCAACGCAGCAAACGAGATAATTAAAAATAATAAAGGGCAAATTCCCAAGAATCTTTGGACGGCCAATAACGAAGGGGAAAAGATCAGGCTTGTTCGTACCATGACCGACAACGACGAAGGGAAGTTTGTTGCCGATACCATACAGGAACAAAAACTTCGCAACCACTACCGCAACAATGATTTCGCAATACTTTATCGCACCAATGCGCAGAGCCGCGCGTTTGAAGAAAGTTTGCGCAGGATGAATATTCCATATACCATTTATGGCGGCATCAGCTTTTACCAGCGTAAGGAAATTAGAGACTTTGTAGCCTACCTGCGGCTGCTGGTAAATACAAGGGAAGAAGAAAGCCTGAAGCGCATCATCAATTTTCCGGTAAGGGGAATAGGCAAAACGTCTATTGACCGCGCAATACTCGCCGCAAACACTACAAATGTTTCCATGTGGGAGATACTTGAAAATGCTGCCCAGCATGGTTTCAAGGGTGGCACATTAGAGGCGATTGATAATTTTGTGTTGATGATCCGCTCGTTTGCGAGTATGATGAATGATAAAAATGCGTATGAAGTTGCGCTGCACGTTGGCAAACAAACCAATATTGTAAAAGAACTTTTTAACGATAAAAGCACCGAAGGTGTTGCCCGGTATGAAAACATTCAGGAATTATTAAACTCTATAAAAGAGTTTACTGAAACTCCGGGAAATGAAGACGGTGAAGTGGGTGATAAGGGCCTTGGGGCGTATTTACAGCAGATTACTTTATTGACAGATTCCGATAATAAGGATCCTAATGCCGATACCGTAAAGCTGATGACTATTCACGCAGCTAAGGGACTTGAATTTGGTTGTGTATTTGCCTGCGGACTGGAAGAAATGCTTTTCCCGAGTGCTATGTCCATAAATACCAGGGATGAACTGGAAGAAGAGCGAAGATTGTTTTATGTGGTGATCACGCGTGCAAAAAAAGACTTGTGGATCACCTATGCGAACACGCGTTATAAATTCGGATCGCTGGTGCAGAACGAACCAAGCAGGTTCATTAATGAGTTACCTGAAAATTATCTCGACCGCAGTTATGCGGGTGGAGGAGCAAGAAATCAGCAAGGCAGTTTTTTTGGAAATGCTTCCACCGCATTCGACAGGATGCATGGCGGATATGGAAATACATCCCAGACAGAAAAAAGATATGGCGCACCGCCAAAACCTTCGTACATCCCACCAAAACCAACGGTTAAAACGATTGAGCACGTGCCCAGCCCAGACTTTGCCGCGAGTGATACCAGCGGCCTTGAAACGGGTCAAAGGATCGAGCACCAGAAATTTGGTTTTGGTGAGGTGGTAAAACTCGAAGGGTCTGTGCACAATCCAATCGCAACCGTCAGGTTCGATTTGAATGGTGAAAAGAAAATCATGCTTAATTACGCGAAGCTTAGAATTCTGTAACTGAACCCTTTTTGGCGATTTGTTGTATCTTGTATGGCTGTATAAGAGCCAATGAAGAGATATATACCTGTAATACTGGTGCTGGCTTTCTCGCTGATGAATTCGTCGGAACTTCATGCCCAGCTCTTTAAGCGAAGGGTAAATAAATCTGTAAACTTTACCATCGAACAACTTGCACCACGCGTTTGGGCGGCTATTCAAAATGATTTTTATGGGAAAGCGATCTGTAATGCCGGAATCATAGACCTGGGGAACAAAACGCTGGTATTCGATCCATTTCTGAGTCCCTCTGCTGCCCGCGAACTAAATATCATAGCAAAACAGCTGACGCACAAACCCGTGTCGATAGTAGTGAACAGTAATTATCACAACGATCACATCCGCGGCAACCAGGTATTTCTTCCGAATGCCTCTATCATGAGCACATCCATTACACGCGAAGAAATGGAAAGAATTGAACCAGAAGAACAAGCCTGGGAAAAGGCATACGCACCCACTTTGCTTGAAGCCGTTCACAAAAGATCGATTAACTCAAATGCTACCGACCGTGATGAAATGCCTTATTGGGTAGGTTATTACGAAGCACTTGTAGAATCGAGCGATGAGCTTTTTCTTGCACTGCCCGATGTTGTATTTGACGATTCGTTGTGGATTATGGGATCGAAACTAAGCGTGCAACTGGTAGAAAGAAAAAATGGAAACACCATTAGCGACGCAGTATTGCTAATACCAAAATATGGCATTGCATTTATGGGTGACCTGTTGTGTAACGAACGCCATCCCTGGATGAGCGATGGAAACGTACACGGGTGGCGCCAATCATTGAAAACATATTACGAGGATACGTTGTACACCACTTATTTACCCGGTCACGGTAAAGTTGCCGGCAAAGCCGCGCTACGATCGCTGTATGAATATTTGGGCGACGTGCAGGCCTTGTGTGATGCTGCACAAACGGATTCGGCGCAGTCCGCATTACTGCTTCAGCCTATACCTGCCGCTTACAGAGGATGGTATTTCGGAAGATTTTACCAGCCAAATTTGCAGTACCTGCTTAGCTTATCAAAACAAAAAACACAGGGCACTTTAAAAACCGTTTCGAAGCAGTAGACTTCATTCAGCTTTCTTCTTCTAATCTCACTACCGTTTTCTTTTCACTACCGATAAATATCTTTTTTCCATTTACCACTACCGGGCGTTTGAGAAAAGTATATTCCTGTAGTATCAGATCGCGGTAGTCCGTTTCAGAAAGGGTTTTATCTTTTAAACTCATCGATTTGTACTTGAGCGCCCTGCGACTAAATAATACTTCATAACTCCCCGCCATCTTTTTTAATTCGTCGAGTTGGGAAGCCGTTATTTTTTCGGTTTTGATGTCCTGCATTTCATAGCCTTTTTTATCGGCCTTTATATTTTTGATAATATCGGCGCAGGTACTGCAGTTTCCAAGGTGATAGATTTTTTTCATCAATACTTTCGCCAATAACTATTTCCCTTTAATATTCTTGTACCAAACTTCCGGCGTCGCTTTGCTTATGATAACCGCGCCATCCTACTTTCGATTTACCATCGAATAGCAATTACCAGCCATGGGCTTTTTATACTTCTAATAGCATATTCTCGGTGCTTACTGTTGCGGTGGTGTTTAGCAACAGCGGCGGTGTTTTTTGAGGCTACTATTAGCAGTGTCTTCCGAAGGCGGAGAGCCGCAGGCCGCAGACAGGCAGAGTATAACTGAAAGGCGTAGACGCAACTTACTTTTTGTTTTTGAGCGATAAAATATAGGTGACCATAGTACGGATGTCATTATCCGCGAGGTCGGGATGTGCTGTCATTGGAATATTTCCCCAATGTCCGCTGCCGCCCATTTTTACTTTATGCACCAGTGTATCGATAACCGCGTCGGTAGGTTCGTATTTTTTTGACACGTCTATATAAGCGGGCCCGATTATTTTCCTGTCGATGGCATGACAGGTAGTACAATCACTTGCACCTAGCAGCTCTAAGCCTTTTTCATCAGCGGCAGATACCTGTCCTGGAGCTGGAGCAACTGCTACGGTGTCAGCAGGTTTTATCACTTCGGCTTCAGCCGGTTTGTCCTGGTTAGATCCACATGCAGCGATCATTACGCCTGCAAATAAAATACCCAATACCCTTTTCATTTGTTTATGTTTTTGATTTATACAGCAAGTTTAAAAAAAGATTCCTACCTACACTAACTCAAACCCAGCACCGAGCGGTTGAATTTTTCCTCGGTTCCCACGGATGCAAAATTATCAAATGCCCCTTCATTAACCCTAATGATCTTTGCACTCTAGGGGAAAAATTTGCGATACACTTCTACACACAAAGTATCGCAAAGAACGCAAAGATTTCGCAGAGAGTGCAAAGTTAATTTTTATATAGCAACCTGCTGAATTCGATTGAATCTCCATTGAATACATTAAAGTCTACCTTATTCAGTATGCCATTTACTTTTCCCATTTCGCTGTACTGCCAAAAATGCCAGTCGCGGTAAATACGTGGTTGTCCCTTGTGAATGTAGTGTGCAACCCAAAGTGGGTAGTCATTAAAATCTTCACTAAGATTTTGAGTGTAAAAATCAACGTTTGTATAGATGATCGGTTTTACGCCGTAAAAATTCTGAATAGTTTCCAGGAATTCTCTAATCCGTTGTTTCAGTTTTGCCGACGGAACACCATAACTCTGTTCAACATCAAGAACGGGTGGAAGGTCGCCGGGTTCGAGATCAACGCTGCTGATAAAATTTTCGGCCTGTGTTTTTCCACTTTTTGTTGCAAGAAAAAAATGATACGCCCCGCGGATTATATTTGCGGCCTTGGCTTCTTTCCAGTTTCGTTGAAAAAACCTGTCTTCGTTTATGTTTCCTTCGGTGGCCTTGATAAATGCAAAAGTTATTTTCACGTCTTCAACGTTCATCGCCTTTACACTTTCCCAATCAATAACGCGCTGATATTTTGAAACGTCAATTCCATGAACGGTATAATCCGCGGGGATATCAATACCAAATTCGGTGTACCTCACATAATGGGCCTTTTGACCGAGCCACCAATCGTACAGCCAAAGGCACAACATAACGGTGATGCTTAGGCCAATGCACGCGAGGAGTAGTTTCCATAATTTGTCGGACTTTCTTTTCCTGGCCATCACGTGCAAAGATATTGCCCTGGCACAACTATTCCGACCTGCGTAATTTGTCGAGAAGCTGGTTCATTATTTTTGCCTCTTCAACAGTGATGTTGTTCATGGTGGAATCCAATTCGTGCGTAAAGTTATCGAGATTGTTCAGCAGGATGGTTCCCTTGTTAGAAATGGAAACGTCAACGAGCCTTTTGTCATTCTTACAAATTTCTTTGCTTACTAATTCTTTTTTAACGAGCCTGTCAACTATGCGGCTGGTATCACTCATTTTATCGAGCATTCGCTGGCGGATCTGTAAGGTAGAGAGGGGTTTTCCTGCACCCCGGAGTATCCGCAAAATGTTGTATTGCTGCGGCGTGAGGTCGGCTTTTTCAAAAAAGCGTTTGCTTTCCTCCATCAGCCAATTGTAGGTAAATATCAGGTTCACATTCATTTTCTGGTACTCGCTGGTAAAGCGTGCCTGATTGATGTCCTTTTCAATACTCATAAATAAGGTTACATAAAAGTTATTCGCGAGCTAATCAGTCCAAACCTTCGTTCCTTCGCTGCAATTGGAACATATATCTATGTTCTTGCGGCTTTTTAATATTTGCCCCCTGAACTCATGATAAGCGGGGTTGTGCCATATTTCACGAAATGGTTTTCCTTTGAGATTTCCGAGGGTGTGCTGGGCATCTTTATCGAAACAACAAGGTACTACTAATCCGTCCCAAGTAATTACTGTTGCATGCCATAAGCGCCAGCAATGATTAGACAAACGGTTCTTCGGTTTATAGTTTCCGTATTTATCTTTTTTGTACCTGCTGAATTTATTCGTATTTGGTATTAATCCGTTCGGGTCGTTGGTATAATCGTAAACCTGTGCGGTTTTAAAACGCACGTCGTTCACCCCGCATTCCTTTGCGAGTATTTTTATGTCATCCACCTGGTGTTCGTTGGGTTTCACTACCAGGAATTGGAAAAATATAAAGGG
>JBDTMM010000070.1:0-8866 GCA_039934275.1 Flavitalea sp.
CCGTTAAAGATGTAAGGAAGCTGGTTGGCACACACCGCGGGACTGATTGTTTTAACCAGCAGTGGTGTTACCGTTAACTGGATCGTATAGACGGTATCGCAACCAACAGCGCTCTTCACCGTATCGATATAGTTACCACTGAGGGTATAGGTCTTGCCGTTAAAGATATAAGGCAGCTCGTTGGCACATACCGCAGGGGTTATTGTTTTAACCCTGTTACTGTAGTCGGATGATATTGCACCTGCGGTTTGTGCTTTAACCCGGTACCAGTATTTGGTATTTGGGGCAAGACCAACGTTTCTGTAAGTCCTTGTGTTTGCAGGAAGCGATACAGAATTAAGGTTCTGCGAAAACAATGAATCAGATGCCCTTTCGAGTATATAACCCTGGCTGAGGTCTTCATCAGATGTTCTGTCGCTCCAGCTAAGATCCACACTGGTTCTGCTAACCGGTTCTACGTAAAGGTTGATAGGGTTAAGAATAACAACAGTTGAAGGATCGTATTCTTCCAGCACCACTGCATTTAAATATGTCCACAGTGCACCATTGATCCTTGTAATATTCACTGTTAATTGGCCGCTTGCATCGGGAACAAGTCCATTAAGGTTAGCTGTTTGGTTAGTATTGTACCTCGCATTCAGCGTATCTTTTGTTGAACCTGAACTGTATTCAGTTGTATAAATTCCGCCCTCGTTCACACTTGCCATCAATACGATGTTGTATTTCATTGCGGCATTAAGACCGGTGAATTTGAAAGACTTCACGCCTGAGTTATCTGCGAAACCACTCTGAAGCACTGAATCAGGATATACACCGCTGTTATTACCACTCAGATGGCCCATATCATTCAGGTTAGAGAATGGAACAAGCATTGTAATTCCGAACGGAGTAACTGTATTCTTTTCATCTTTAAGATTAACAAGAGAAACGTTAGTCCCTTTATATCCTAACCAGTTGTTCCAGGGTGCATCTGCAACTTTTGTTGCGCTTCCGAAATTCAGGAACACCGATCTTGTATTTTTATCTGATATAGTGATGCTGATGGTTTTCTGAGAAACTGCACCCTTGTCATCTACCGCATTCACCTGAACCGAGAACCAACCAATGTGATCGGTAAGTGGTGAAGTGGTGATCCTGTAATTTGATCCGCCAAGATTTTGCAGTTTTACAAATGAAGGCGCATTCTGCAACGACACTGTGATTGCATCACCTGTATCATCTGTTACAGTGAAATCTGTATTATCAACTGCATCTGTTTTAACATAAATGTTTCCAACTGTAGTGATCACCGGTGCATTGTTTCCTGTTGATACCAAAATTGTATCACTCGAAGCTCCAATGCCATATGCATTTACACCTGCAACATAATAATAGTACTGGCTCAATGGAACAACAGTGCCATCAGAATAAGAAGCGCTGTCCCTGTTCGTTGCACCGCTGTTCAATAGGGTATATGGTCCAGCTTTTGTTGAGGCCCTGTACACATAATAACCAGTTTCATTGTAAGCCCTTTCAGTCCAGGTAAGTAATACGCCCGAATTCTGAATGTGCTTGCCTGCAATGTCAAGCGGCCTAGTTGGTGTTGATCCGTCGTCGAAATTTGCTTTAATCACCATTGCATTCAATAAACCACCACGGCTTGTTACCGCATCGCCGAGCATTTGTACCACTATTTCACCGGCGCTGTTTGGCTGTGCGCCTTTAATGGTATCCGTTTTGGTAGTATTCTGGTAGTAGTTGATCGTAGCCACCTGGTTTCCGATTTTATACCTTGCTACTGAAGTTGAAATACCATTCAAATTGTATCCAGCATAGAAAATGAAATTGTAATTCTTAGCCGGATCAAGTCCCGATACTTTCATTACAACGGTATCATACTGGTTAGTACCGATATTGAATCCCCACAGCATGATATCTTTCATTACCAAATCAGGGAAAGGGCCGGAATTGTTACCAGTCTGCGGACCCTGGATTGAAGAGGTAACAACACCGCTAACAATGCTCAAAGCAGCAGAACTTACGTTACCCTTTGTATCATAAATGGTACCGTGAGAAAATCCTGGGTTAACCACTGTTACATTGTTCCATCCTACTACTGTTGCACTCTGCGTTCTGAAATTGAACTGAAGTGTTTCGTCAGGATCTTTTTCGTTTACGGTTAATGTAAACGTTCTGCTTGTCCATGCACCGTAACCATCGTTAAGTATAACTGTTACTGGATACACTCCTGATGCAGAGTAACCCGGGTTAAATGTAAGTGTACCCGTTCCATTATTGTTATTAGTAAACACACCGAAAGAAGGAAGTCCGTCGAACGACCAGACCATCTGGCTGGAACCGTCGTTATCTGTTGCAGACAATGGAAGAATAAATTGTCCCCCTTCGCTGATAGCGGTATCCTTTACAGTACTAAGTACAGGCACATCATTATTGTTTACTATCAATGTAAACGCTGATGTATCCTTACCTCCATTACCATCTGAAACAAATACAGTGATAGGGTATGAACCTCGCTTTGTAATGCTTGGACTGAAAGTGATATTTATTTGTCCATTGGTAACCGTTGAAATTACACCGAATGTTGGAAGACTCTGTGTTGTGAAGGTCAGTGGATCGCCATCATCATCCGTAGCACTTACCGGCAATGCGAAGCTGGTAGCATACTTCATGGTAAAGTCTATCAGGCGTTTTAATACAGGTTTTGTATTGAGTGTTTTTGCAGCTATTTCAGAAGTAAATGCTGAAGCCGCTACATCCCCCACTGCACGAACAGTATAATAATAGATAACGTTGGCAAACAATGCGCTGTCGGTAAACGATTTTGTTGAACCGCTTCCACCAGCAACTGTTTTGATCATCCTGTTATTCGATTTATTTCCTGTAGATCTCCATATTTCAAATCCTGTTTCGTTATCGGAATTGTCGTTCCAGGAAAGCGCGATTGCATCTGTTGTTAAAACCTGCGCAGTTAACGCATTTGGTGCAACCGGAGGTGCTGGCGAACCTAGTGTTGTTGCTACTGATGGCGCAAACGTATTAGAACGAATGCTGTCAATTTCAGATTTCAATAATGCACCCCTGATAATAAACACATTATCCAAAGATCCTGTCCAGGTAGAGTAACTACCGTCGTTGAACACGTTAGATCCTGAGTAATTACCTATCCTCGATACATTGGTTGAATTTGCGATTGAATTAAATGAAAGGGCAACGTTTGATGCTACAGACACTCCATTAAGATAAAGTGTAATTGAATTTACATTGTAAACCAGTGCAACATGGTTCCACTGGTTGCTTAACCAGTTGCCATTGCTTGCAAAGCTGCTTAATGTAATGGAACTTCTTACAGATCCGCTTGCAACACCACCCTGAAGGTCATTGTTGTTAAAACGAATACCTAAACCATTATCGCTTCCACCAATATCAATGATCATTCTTTTACCTGAAGTGGTGGTTGGTTTGATCCAGGCAGCAATCGTACGTTGGTTATATCCTCCAATAGAAGGGAAACCACCGGTTCCTGTATTGAAAGAAAGAAAACCATTGTTAGCAATTACCACCGCATGCGAGCCCTCTACCTTATCACTGTTACTGAACGAAGTACTTGTTGAACCTAAGGTATAGGCTGAAGTTCCGTTTGCATCGGAATAATTATTATTGAATTGCCAGTTTGCTTCTGTGAATCCGTATGAGTAAGAAGATTCACCGTTTGAACTGATCGCACGTATCTTATAGTAATAAGCGGTTCCTGCAGTAAGCATCGAATCGGCATATGAAGTTGTATTTGCGGCAACCGTTGCGATTGAAGTAAACGCACCCGTTACTGATGTAGAACGAACGATTTCGAAACCTGTTTCGTTGTTACTGTTGTCTTTCCATTTCAGGTTTACCATTTTGTAAGAAACCGGAGTTGCAACAAGTGAAGACGGAGCATTGATAACCGTTGCAGACCCAAAATCATCGAGGGCTAAGAAATTCTTTGGCAAACGTTCCCTCGCAATACCAGTGCTGCTCGACCAGTAAACACTCATTTCCTCACCACCGCCAATTTCATTAAATGTCATTACAATGTTGTGATATCCCTGGGTGAGATATTTTGTTCCAAACTGTGAAACAACTCCATGAGCACCATCATTATTAACTAATGCAGTTGCGCTGAAAGAATAAGGAACGTCGATATATAATTTGCTGCCATCATCAGAAGCCGTTTCAAAAGTATAGTTTCCAGCAACGGGGATGTATATGCGCCCTTCCCAGTAGAAAGCAAACGCATCGTCCTGGGTTCTTATTCCCTGCCCCGCAAATACCGAATCCATTATTCCCGTTTTAATAGGGGTAAGCGCATTGAAATCGGGAAGGGTATTGTAAGAACCTGTGTAATATTTAAAGTTCAACCCCTGCCTGTGCGTGTAACCGAGAACCTGATTACTGTTTGCAGATGCATTTCCGGCTTTATCGATCGCCTTTACGGTAAAGTTGTATGAAGTAAGACTATCAAGGTTTCCTACTGGAAATTCAAGATTGGTGGTACTGTACAGTTCAACACCATTTACATAAATATCGTAGCGGGCAACACCCACATTATCTGTCGCAGCCTTCCATCTTAAATAAACGGCAGTAGAGGTACTACCCCTGTATTCCAATGTGGTTGGTGCCGTTGGAGGCTGGTTATCGACCTGTGTTGTTGCACTTGCTTCGTTGCTTGTTGCAGCCGCACCGGTTTCAGCAACCGAACGGACCACATAATAATATTTTGAATTTGGAATAAGCGATAGATCCTGGTAGGTAATTACGTTTGCCAGGGTAATGTTGATCAGGGTATATGGTCCACCGGCTTTCGTTGCACGGTAAATTTCAAATCCTGTTTCATTTGTACCCGCGTTTGGATTATCGCTCCAGTCGAGGCGTAAACCTGTTTGAGAAACTGCTGCTACTGTAAGATTTTTTGCAGCATCAGGCTTAGGAGTTCCTTTAGCATTGACAACTTTAAAAACATCAGAAAATAAAGTTCCGCAACCATACTGTTCAGAATAACGCGCCTTGTAACTTCCTACAGGTGCGTCAAAAATCTGGCTTGTACTCACTAAAGCATTGTCAGTTGTTCTGTACCATTGGTAATTCATAAACCCTGGTGCCATTGTTAACTGAACGGAAGATTTTCCGTCCAGGGTAGGAAGTGTTTTACTATTTAAACCTACTACCTGTATCGGTGGAGTTTGGGTGGTTGTTTTAGATTGAATGACCGCAGGTTTTGGCGACCATATAGACCAATCGCCTTTTAAAGTTCTTTTAAATCTTACCCTATAACTACCAAAAGATTTAACGGTTATTTCATTTCCTGTATATGATATTATAGAAGCGGGATTGATAATGGTGTTCGATCCGTTGGTACTTGTTGCAATCGTTACACTGTCCTTCTGCCACTCATATGCATAAAATCCCTGCGTAATACCTATCCTGGCATTGATCGCAGAGTCTGGGCAAAATTCAAAACGATTAAAGAAAATAAGCGGATTAGCTTTGTGCAGGTCGTTCATGAACGGAACAAAATCGGTTTCTTGCCAATGCCTGTACCACGACGCATGTCCAAGATCTGCGTACAATGATCTTCTCATGTATCCACCAAGAGCGAGCCAATGAGTTTCAGTATAAAGCGCCATATCCGGAGATGGGTTGGTATCCTTTCCTCCGGTTGCGAGCCAAACTGGAATGTGTATGAATGCTGCCCAGTTCATTGGTATTCCTGCTGCAGATGTCGGGGCTATTTTAGCAATACGTTGCGGAAACGTTTCAGCAATTTTCCACGTAGCAACACCACCACCAGATAAACCATCAATAAATACACGGTCGATATCACCACGGTTGTATTTATTTAATGTATCAAGAATAGTGATGATTGTATTATAGTTATATATTCTATCCGCCCACTGACCCCAGCAACCTGAATCGGGTGAACGCAATTGCGGATAAAGAAGAAAGCCGTCGAATTGATTATTATCTACCCTCGAAGCAAATAATTGTCCACCAAGAATAAGTTGCTTTTCATTATTATATATGCCTCCATTGGAAACACATCCAACCTCGCCGGCACCATGCATAAATAACATCACAGGGTACTTTTTGTTAACGCTGTCCGGATTATTATAGCTCTTTGGGAACTTAATACGGAACGCGAGCCGCACGTTGAAATAATTAATGAAATACGATTTGTAGGATGTAGCATCCCACGCACCTGAACCAGAACTAACACCATTAGTAATTGCAGATACCCATTTCTGAATACCTATAATATTACTATCGGGTTTAGTTGCAGATCCATAAGCAGCTTTCGGATCATAACGAACCGTTGGATCCGATGGAGTGAAAACGTCTTGTGAAATGCTTGTACCAACTAATCCAAGCATGATGGACATAAGGAGTACGACTCTCTTCATAAAAGATGTAATTACGGTTAAGGCACTTAAGGCAAAGGCCTGAAATGGGTCGTTGAGGATAATACTTCTTATACCAGATTTAGATGGGGGTATTGGAAAATACTGGTGGTTTGAAGGTTAGATAAGTAAAACACGAGAGGTGTTCCTTGGAAGTTGGAGATAAGTAAGTACAAAAGTAATCAGATTTCTGACAAAGTGAAATTATTTGGCAGATATTATTCTTTTCGCTACCTACGTTAAATCTATGCCTTTGGTTGGCGAATATTTCTTCTTGGTTAGTCTTTCATTATTATTCTATACATATATAGGATACCCAATTTTGTTATTATTATTCATAGGTATTAAAAAAATATTTTCTCCATCGCCTCTATTACCTCTGCAAACCAACGCATTACCAGTTTCATTAATTGTTAGTGCGTATAACGAAGAAAAAATCCTGGAAGAAAAGTTAAAGAACACCATAAAACTTAGTTATCCTTCTAATCTGCTGAACATCATATTTATTACTGATGGCTCCACCGATAACAGCAATAATATTATTAGCCGCTACCCGGAAATTATATTGTTGCATGAACCGGAACGTAAAGGAAAACTCGCCGCAATGAACCGCGCGATGCAACACGTAAAAACACCCATTGTTGTTTTCAGCGACGCCAATGGACTTCTACATTCTAATTGTATTGAAAATCTTGTCCGTCATTTTTCTGATCCCATTGTGGGATGCGTAAGCGGCGAAAAAAAGATATTGGTTTCCTCCGTCAAAGATGATCCCCTTTCAAAGGGCGAAGGTCTTTACTGGACCTACGAATCCTTTCTTAAAAAACTCGATTCCCAATTATATTCTACTATGGGCGCGGCAGGCGAATTGCTTTGCATGAGAACAGAGTTATACGAAATGCTCCCTACCAATACTATTATAGAAGATTTTGTGCAATCGCTGCAGGTTTGCATAAAAGGAAAGGTGGTGAGGTATGAACCTGCCGCCGTTTCTGCCGAACATGGTTCGCAAACCGCCAGTGGGGAAATGGAACGAAAGATCAGGATCACCGCGGGTGCGTTTCAGGCGATGGGTATGCTGGCTCCCCTCTTCAATGTATTCCGCTTTCCGGTAGTGTGCTTCCAGTTTATATCGCACCGGGTACTCCGGTGGACGCTTTGCCCCCTTGCCCTGCCCGTGATGCTGGTATCATCTATGGCAATATATTTTAATACACATTCGGTGTTTTATGGAGTAGCCACTCTTATTCAAATTACCGGATATCTGGCTGCCGCCGGAGGTTGGATACTCGTGGTAAACCACAAGTACAATAAATGGTTAAACATCGCTTTTTATCTCGTATTCATGCACTTGTGCGTGTTTGCAGGATTTTACCGCTATCTCACTAATAAACAGTCAGTATTGTGGCGAAAAGCCCCGCGGTAAGGCTGAAAAATTTAAAGAGGTGCTTTTGTTTGCTTTTGTGAATTAAGTGATTACTTTTACCTCTGAAATTACTCCACTACCTATCAAAATCAGGTTAAGCAAATTTCCGATTCTGACTAAGCACTTTTTCAAACATCCTTGAAACTAACCTGAGTTTAAAATTCCATTAATCTATCTTTATTTAAATGTTTCCCTCATAATATGCGAATACGTCTTATGTAGTATTCGCCGGCTTTTAGAAGACATTATAATTGTACTCCAATCCCTCTTGAAATCACCACTCCAAGCGTACTCCTGTTGAAAAATTGCGATTTCAAGAAATTATAATGAAAAAGAAAATACTCGCAATTGATGACAGCAAGGCTATCAGGTTTCTCCTTCAGACCGTTCTTGGGAAAGATTACCAGGTAGTAACAGCACCCGACACTTGTAGTGCAATGTATTGGTTGTCTAAAAGAAATATACCCGATCTTATCATCACCGACCCTCAACTGCCGGATATGAAAGACTGGGAGCTGATAGAAGAATTATCTTCGAGCATTTTGTACAGGAAGATCCCGATCATGGTCATTACTTCCCTGGATAAAACCGAAACCAACCTGAAATGCGTACAATATGGTATCGAGCATTTCTTTATGAAACCTTTTAATCCGGTGCTGCTTTTAGAAAGTGTGAGTAGCATTACCGGCCAAACAAAAACCTGGGGCCGTCACGAACCATCCTTAAGTTAGTTACCTTTGATGCCGCTTACTATGAACAAAGTTGTACAAGAAGAAAAAACGCTTACCAAAACTTACAGGCACTTTTCCGTGACTCCTGCGGTTACGGTAATTGACAATAAAAAACTGGAGTTTTTCATTGACAAACAACCAGTTTTGGAAAATGAGTTAGAAGCAAAATTACTATCGCTTTTTACTGCCGATCAAACTAAGGCGATTATTTTGAGAGCTGAAGAAGGGGTACCAATTGAAAAAGCGTTTGCATGACGCAGGCAGTCTCTCACAACTGG
>JBDTMM010000071.1:0-8803 GCA_039934275.1 Flavitalea sp.
ATATTTTCCCGCATAATTTCCTCCTGCGCCGATACCAAAATTCCTGAGTTTACCTTCGGGAACGCTATAGGTAAACCAAAAGTTTAGAAGATCATTCGGACCCTGTCCCCCTGGGCTTCTCCCTGGTGTTGAGTAAAAATCATTTTCATCACCTTTTACCACTTTTGTATCGTTATGGCTGTAACCCGCTATCAGGTTCAATCCTTTGAACGGATTGGCGCTTATTTCTAATTCTGCCCCTTTACTTTCGGCCTTACCACCCTGTAAATAGTTATAAAAATTATTAGGGTCAACGGTTATCCGCTTGCTGATAGTAATATTATACAATGAAAGCGTTGCATTCAATTTGCCAGAGAATAAATTGGTCTTTAACCCCACTTCCCACTGATTTGCCTGTTCGGGTTTGTATGATTTAACGCGGGGATTACTTCCATCCTCATCGGCAATTTGCCTCGGCGGCCCATTTACAAAACCATTCATGTAATTGGCAAACAACGATAATTTATCAATCAATGGCTGGTAAACTATTCCAAATTTTGGCGATACCGCCGCCTGGTGGTAGTTGTCCGACGGATCACTTTTTTCTCCTTTGCTGTCGAAATAATCTATCCTAGCGCTCGCCATGGTGATTAACCCCGGTGTAATATTCAATACATCCGAAACATACACACTGTAAGCACTGTTTGTTACATTACTGTTGGATGCTGCAGCGGTTGAAAGTAATTTGTCTACAGATGAACTTGTTAAATATACCGGGGGTAACGTGTCTCCTGAAAAGGGATCCACAAAATTTTCTCCACCCTGCGGGGTGATGTTTCTCGCAAATCCATAACCCGAACTATTGTCGACATTATTTCTTGTAAATGCATCCAATCCCGCAACGATCCGGTTCCTAAATTTTCCGATATTAAAATCGCCGATAAAATTTTGTTGCAGGTCGCTTGTACTCACCGTACCCTGTTGATAACTGAAGTATTGTCCAAAATTATTAGTACCCGTAACATCCGGCCATAAATAAGAATAATAGCCAATCGATTTTGAACTTCCGCGTGCAATAATAGTTTGCGACGTCCACGTTGGGGATAATTTATACCGCATTTGTGCCTGGATATTTACCCTTGGGGTTTTAGTTGTCAAATCATTGCTGGTAAAAGACAAGTCGTTATTAAGATTTAATTCCTGTATGGTTTTGAACTGGAGGGGATCTTCCCGGTTGGTTTGAAAAAACATGGGTGGCACGGCGCGTTCTTCCTGTAATATTTCTGTAAGAAAATCAATGGAGAGTTTGTCGTTTATTTCATAGGACAATGCAGGTGCAATGAAAAACGATTTTTTAAAACCGGCATCCTGGAAACTATTTTCAGAATGATATGCTGTGTTTACTCGCAGTGCTATTTTTTTGGTTTTGCTCAAAGGAGTGTTTATATCCGCTGTGATCCTATTAAGGCCAAAACTGCCCGCATCATAAGTGATCTCTCCACCATAACAATTGTAGGGTTTTTTTGTAACGGTATTAATCAGGCCCCCATAAGCGATCAGGCTGCTGCCAAACAGAGTGCCGGTTGGGCCTTTGATCACTTCTATTCTTTCGATATCAGCCGGATCGAGGTTACCGCTGGTAAGGCCGGGAACGCCATTGTACATCGTTGGCTGGGATTCAAAACCACGCAATGCATAATAAGCGGCGCCATCGCCATAGGCGCGTCCGGTAGACTCCCATGTTCTTACAATTCCCGGAACATTTTTTAATGCGTCGTCATAATTTGTGATGGCCTGCTGTTTCATTAATTCCGAAGAAACAGTACTGTACACCTGTGGATTTTCAAGGTCTTTCAGCGGCATTTTCGAAACGAAGTCGCTCTCCTTTTTATTTCTACCTGCGGATACCACCACTTCTTTCAGTTGCTGTGCATTTTCTTTTAGGGTGATCGCCGGTGCATTGATCGTGTCTCCGCGTGATATATCTATCGAAAATTCCCTTGCCTGGTGACCGGCAAAAGAGGCGACCAGGGTATAGGTTCCGGAACGAAGCTTTCTCAGTTCATATTTTCCGGACTTGTCGGTTGCGGTGATAATGGAGGTTCCCTTAACGGCAACGGTTACCGATTCCGCAGGAAAACCATCCGATGTGGCTATTTTGCCTCTTATTATTGCAGTCTGAGCAAATGATTCTGTGCTTATAAATATTAAAGCAGCTAAAAACAACCTTATCACCATCGATTAGTTTAGTTCGCCTGCGAAACTAAAAGATAAAAGAGTGTTTTTTGCCAAAAGGGGAAAAATGATTTACGCAAATTGAAAAACAGGCTTAGGAACCCGCCGCAGGCAACTCGAAACCAAAAGTGCTTCCCTTTCCCAGTTTACTTTCTACCCATACTCTTCCGCCCTGCGCCTCGATAAATTCCTTAGCAATCGTTAACCCTAATCCACTTCCCGAAGCAGACAGTCTTCCGGGAATTTTATAGTAACGCTCGAAAATCCGCGCGAGATATTTTTCTTCCATCCCCTTTCCAAAATCTTTCACCCTGAACCGGATATGATTTGCATTTGCATCCACACTTAGTATAATCTTTGCAGCTACTGGTGAATGTTTGATGGCGTTGGTCAAAAAATTGATCAATACCCACGAAGTTTTTTCCGCGTCTGCCAGTAATCTGGGTAAAGGGTTTTGAATTTCCTGTGTAATAGTTATTCCGTTTTGCTGCATGATGAACTGAACACTGTGAATGGCCTCTTCAATGATCTCGCTACAGGGTACAGATTCAATTTTTAATTGTACCTGGCCGGTTTCCAATTGTGTCATGTTCAGTAATTCACTGGTAATTTTCAGCAAGCGGTTCGCATCGTCATTAATACTTTTAACAAGGTCCTTTTGTTCAGTATTGCTTTCACCAACCCTTGGATCACTCAGTAATTGCGCGCTGATCTTTATCGCGGCAATGGGCGTTTTCAATTCATGTGAAACTGTGGCCAGGAAATTTGTTTTTGCTTCATTTAATTCATGGTAAGGGGTAATATTCCGCATGATGATCACCTCACCTATCATTTTGTCGTTAGCGGTAACGGTCAGATGATCAGTATGAAAATAACTCTCCCTATTATCCGCAAATATCTTTAACTCCTTCGACTTACCCTCGTTTTGCATCAAAGTTCTCATAAGGTCGTTGGAAATGGCCACGTCGGGGGCATATCTTCCGGCGATATCTTCCTGCTTTAATCCGAGTAATTTTTGCGACACAACATTAAGAAATAGAATATTTCTCTTATCATCCAACCCGATTATACCATCGGTCATTTGATTGATGATGGTTTCTATCCTGCTCTTTTCAAACTTAATTTCCGCAAGATTGCTGTGTTCATATTCATCCAGCTTTTCAGCCATTCCATTAAATGCTCTGGCGAGCGCGCCAAATTCATCGTTTTGTTCTATATGGATCCTTTTGCTGTAATCCTTTTCCACAATAGCAGTAATACCCTCCGATAATTTTTTTACCGGCCCGCTGATGATAGCCGGAAAGTTTACGGCGATGGTAAACGTGATCAATATCAGTACCGAAAAAATAAATACCAGCCACGAAATCACATTTTGTGAGGTTGCCGCAGCGATCCTGTTTTTTCGGAAAAGAGCGTTCTGGTTTATTTGATTGATCTGGTGAAGTCCTCCGCGAATGATCATTTTTAAGGAATCATTTTCAAGTATAGTTTTTAATAAAAAAAAGTTTCTGCTTACCAAAGATGTGACCGAGTCTTCCCCCACTTCCGTAATATTATTTTGTTGAGCCTTCAGATTTTGTTGAAATATGCTAACATTGCTGGTGTCACTTAATTTGTCAAGAGCAACCAGCATATTATTACTATAAACAAGGCTCTCGTAATTATTCTGCAAAATCTTACCCGCATCAACTTTAAGGCGGCTGATAGTTGCCATGCTCAATACACCGAATATTACGATGACGATAAACAGGAAACCGGTACCAAGGCTAAGTTTTGTTTTGATGAGCATATCATGAAAGTATTACAATGTCAATATCTGAGGCCGATAACTTATTCAGTAACTGATTAAATAGGGCAGTTTTTAGTATCAATCCAGGCAGGCTCAGGTGGGGTTTACCAACAAACAAGGTGGTGATGCGGTTTTGTTCGGCTGCATCAATAATTCCTTTTGCAATGTTCCGCTGTCTCACTCTTATAACTTCCGCACCCAATTGGGTGGCAAGTTTAAAGTTATTAATGAGATGCCTTTGTGCCGCGAGCCCTATTCTGTTTCCATCTTCCCGAGGTGTTTGCACATACAATAAGTACCATTTTGAATTATAATAATCTGCCAGCCGCGCAGTTTTGCGGATAACTTTTTTAGCTACTTCGTGGTTGCTGCTGATGCATGCCATAAAGCGTTCGCTGCGAAGGTGAGCATTTCGGGGAAGTTCTACTTCTATTTTTCGTTCTACCTGGCTGGCCACTTCTTTTAGGGCCAGCTCCCTCAACTGCAATATTTTTTCAGGCTGAAAGAAATTTTTTATTGCGATAGCAATTTTATCAGCGGTATAGATTTTCCCTTCTCTTAATCTTGCGATGAGTTCATCGGAAGTTAGGTCGATATTCACCACCTCGTCGGCCTGCTTCAATACACTATCAGGAATACGTTCCGATACATCGATGCCGGTGATTTCTTTTATTTCCTCCTGCAAACTTTCTATGTGCTGAATATTAACTGCGCTAATTACATTAATACCTGCGTCCAGAATATCCATCACATCCTGCCAGCGTTTTTCGTTTTTACTGCCTTCTATATTGGTGTGTGCGAGTTCGTCGACAATTACCACTTCGGGGTGTAAATTTAATACGGCCTGTACGTCTAATTCGCTTAATTGTTTTCCTTTATAAAACAAATTTCTTCTTGGAATTACCGGCAATCCATCAAGGAGGTCATGCGTTTCTTTTCGTTTATGGGTTTCAATATAACCAATTTTAATATCGATGCCATTACGCATCAGTGCCTTTGCTTCCTGCAGCATCCTGAACGTTTTGCCAACGCCAGCGCTCATACCAATATATATCTTGAATTTCCCCCTGCGTGAATTGCGGATAAGTTCAAGAAAATGCTGCGTATTATTTTGTTTTTCGTCAGGCATAAACATTTTTTATCAAAAACTGATAGCAATTGAACTGGTGATGAAACTATTATTATTACTCATACCAGATGATTTTAAAAAAACTGCGTCTTCGCTATGCAATGTTCTTGCTTCTAACCTTACTACTGCATTTGGCACGGGTAAATAATCGATATTAAACGAATAACCCGTTGTTTTAAATCCGTTAGGGGTATTTACCGCAATGATTACGCCATGCTTATCCTGATAATATTCCGCCCTAGCCGCTATTGACCAATGATCATCTATCGGATATTTTAATATCAATACCGGTGCATACCAGGTATTAAGAGAAGAAGCGCCTTTTGATTGTTGTTCCATGCCTATGTCAAACCCAGTACTCACGGCGATCTTACCAAGGTTAAGAATCGCATAAAGGTTATGATAATACCTTATTAGGCGGGCGCTTTCCGGTTTGTCAGATCCTATAAAACTACTGTAATTTAGAGTGATTGCGGAGGAGTGCTTATATTGAATTTGCGTTCCGAAAGACATTATCAAGTTTCCATCCACTCTTTGTATTCTTTGCCAGCCATTTAGTGCAAGTATGCTGAATAGCCATTTATTATTATCCGTAGTGTAAGTAATTTTGGCTCCACTTTCAAAATAGGGCGAATTTTCTGCGACCATACTCCTGGTAAGTGTCCAGCAATCTTTTGAAGCAGCGCTTTCAAAGCCGATATGTGATGAAAAGACACCAGCATCGAGCCAGATATTTTTCTTTTTCGACAATTTTATTCCTGCATTGGCTTCATAAATATTTTTCAATACGCCCGGTTCGGCGGCATAATTTGAATTGATATAGGTTCCCGTTGCAAGCGAAAGATTTGCCCGTATGCGGTCATCCGCATAAGCAGCTTTTATGTACCCAAGGTTTATATTAAATTCATTGTGCCGGTTATGACTATATAAAAATCCAGCCTTATCATTATTAATTGGTTTATTGAAATCGTATGAATAATACACTTCAACATAACCCGATACTGTCAGTTCAGGTAAAGATATTACAGGATTAGTACTATCCTGTCCGTAAACAAATCCACAACCCATCAAACTTATTATTAATAAAATCTTATTCATGATCTATCTTAATTTATAATCCATTCATTTTAAACTATCCAATGCGATATTCAGCTTCAGCACATTAATTTTTTTCGGACCGAGGAAGCCGAGCAATGGTTTTACAGTGTGCTGATGAATTAAGAAGGAAATTTTTTGAGCATCTATTTTTCTAGCTCTGGAAATTCTTTCCACCTGAATCTCTGCAGAAGCAGGGGAAATATCAGGATCAAGACCGCTACCAGAGGCAGTCACCATTTCCGCTGGGATCTTATTTTTTGAAATTCCCGGATTGTGCACCAGGAAGCTATCTATCCTGTCATTTACCTTTTTTAAATAATCAGGGTTTGAGGGCCCCATATTTGATCCGCCGGAAGCGGCAGCATTATAATCCACTATTGATGGGCGGCCGGTAAAATATCGATCGCCTGTAAATTTCTGTCCTATCTTTTCATAGCCTACAACCCTGCCATTGACCGTAATGGTTTCGCCCTTCCCGTGGCCCGGAGCCATTTTTCCTATGGCGGAAATCAAGAACGGATATAAAAAGCCGCAGATAATAATTAATATAATGGTAAGTCTAATTGAAGGAAAAATATATTGTTTCATTTTAGTTTAGATTTATTACATGAATATTCCAAGCAAAAGATCTATGATTTTTATTCCTATGAAAGGAATGAGCACACCACCCAGGCCGTATATCAACAGATTTCTTCTTAATAGTGCGCTGGCACCAATAGGTTTGTAAGAAACTCCGCGAAGTGCCAATGGTATCAATGCAGGAATAATGAGCGCATTGAATATTACGGCAGATAATATGGCGCTCTCAGGGCTTTTCAGTTGCATAACATTCAATCCCTGCAACGATGGAATGGAACTTATAAATAATGCGGGTACAATTGCAAAATATTTTGCCACATCATTCGCTATTGAAAAAGTGGTAAGTGTGCCACGCGTCATTAAAAGTTGTTTTCCAATTTCAACGATCTCTATCAGCTTTGTGGGATCGTTATCGAGGTCAACCATATTGCCAGCTTCCTTTGCTGCCTGGGTACCACTGTTCATCGCAACACCAACATCGGCCTGTGCAAGAGCAGGTGCATCATTTGTACCATCTCCCATCATCGCCACTAATTTTCCACCTTCCTGTTCCCTGCGGATGTACAACATTTTATCTTCGGGTTTTGCCTCGGCGATAAAATCATCCACGCCCGCTTTTTCTGCTATATATTTTGCTGTAAGCGGATTATCACCGGTAACCATCACCGTTTTCACTCCCATCTTTCTCAGGCGTTCGAATCGTTCTGATATCCCTGGTTTAATGATATCCTGCAGTTCTATCACTCCCAAAACATATTCATTCCTACTCACCACCAGTGGTGTTCCACCGTTGGAAGAAATCATTTTTACCCTTTCTTCCGCCTGGTCCGGAAAGGAGTGATTCGATTTCAAAACCATGTTCCTGATCGCATCGAACGCACCTTTTCTGATCCTTTGTCCATCTACATCAATACCACTGCTTCTTGTTTCGGCAGTGAATTTTATATATGAAGGGCCCATTTTCGTGATATCGGGTGATTTTATATTATTTGTATTCGCGAGTTCGATAATCGATTTTCCTTCAGGAGTTTCGTCGGCCAATGAAGATTGAATACAGGCGATAATAAAATCGTTATTACTCACGCCATCGACAGGAAAAAAATTGGTGGCC
Source organism: Flavitalea sp. (assembly GCA_039934275.1). Taxonomy (GTDB): domain Bacteria; phylum Bacteroidota; class Bacteroidia; order Chitinophagales; family Chitinophagaceae; genus Flavitalea. Next base: position 7,921 of record JBDTMM010000071.1, read on the forward strand.
TTGCGGTTACCGATAGTTATAGTACCCGTTTTATCAAGCAATAAAGTATCCAGGTCGCCGGCAGTTTCTACAGCCTTACCGCTTTTGGTGATTACATTTGCACGCAATGCGCGATCCATACCCGCAATGCCAATCGCACTTAATAATCCACCTATAGTAGTTGGAATTAGACATACAAAAAGAGATACAAATGCGGCAATAGTTATTGGCGTGTTTGCGTAATCCGCAAATGGTTTTAGGGTTACGCAAACAATAATAAAAACAAGTGTAAAGCTGGCGAGCAAAATGGTCAGCGCAATTTCATTGGGCGTTTTTTGCCTGCTGGCACCTTCCACCAGCGCAATCATCTGGTCGAGGAAACTTTCACCAGGATCAGTAGTAACCTTCACTTTAATTTTATCACTCAAAACTTTTGTACCGCCTGTAACGGAAGATTTATCTCCCCCCGCTTCACGAATCACCGGGGCGGATTCACCTGTAATAGCCGACTCATCGATAGTAGCGAGACCTTCAATAATTTCTCCATCCATAGCAATGAGGTCGCCTGTTTCACAAATAAATACGTCGCCCTTTTTTAATTGTGAAGAAGGAACGATTTGTATGGCTGAGCCGAGGAGTTTTTTTGCAGGCGTGTCTTCCCTTGTTTTGCGAAGACTTTCTGCCTGAGCCTTACCTCTTGCTTCCGCAATGGCCTCAGCAAAATTTGCAAACAGCAGCGTTAGCAGCAACACGATAAATACGGTTAGGTTGTACCCAATAGATCCCTGGGTAACATCTTTACTAAGCGCTGCATAAAAGGTAACTACGAGCATCACGATTGTTCCTATTTCGACGGTAAACATTACCGGGTTTTTAATCATGATACGCGGATCTAATTTTACAA
>JBDTMM010000072.1:0-8760 GCA_039934275.1 Flavitalea sp.
TGCAGCGGCCACCAGCCGTATTCCTTTGGGTATTGTATTGGTTGGCGGCATCATGTTCTCATTAATATTAACGCTTTACGTTATTCCTGCAATGTACTCGTTCCTCTCACGAGAAAAGAAAAAAACAGGTATGGAACTCCTGGACGAATCATCAAAAAGAGCATAAATTTTTAGTATGATTAAAGGTTTCTATTTTTTATTTCTTGTTATAAGTGTATCTGCTCATGCGCAGAAACTGATGAGCGTTGACGAAGCAATAGAACTGGCGTTGAAAAATAATTACGATATACAATTGGTGAAAAATACTTCGGAGTCTTATGCTATTGATGCGGATTATGTGAATGCAGCATTTCTTCCAACAGTAAATGGAACGGCCAGTAAAGTGTGGAACAAAAATGCACAGCAGCAAAATTTTACTGACGGTCGAAAAAGAAAGGCTTCCGTTGTTTCTCAAAACCTCAATGCAGCAGTAAACCTCAACTGGACGTTATTCGACGGATTAAAAATGTTCGCGACGAAGGAAAGGATTGAACAATTAAAAGAATATGGAGAACTGGCCACTCGCACGCAGGTGGTTAATTCCATTGCTGCGGTCATCACTAATTATTACAACATAGTAAGTGAAAAGCAATTGATGAGGGCGATTGATACGCTTATGGTGATTAGTGAAAAAAGAGTAACACTTGCAGATAAGAAATTTTCTGTGGGTTTGGGAAGCAAACCCGAATTGCTGCAGGCCAAGGTGGATCTTAATGCTCAAAAGGCGGCAAAGCTGGTGCAGGAAACACTCATTGTTCAATTAACAGAGCAACTAAACCAACTGACTGGCGTTCCTATCAATTCCAATTATGAGGTTACGGATAGTATACCCATCAACGTTGGTTTGAATTATGGAGCGCTTTCAACGGGTATTGAAAAAACAAATCCGGGTTTGCTGGCTTTTAATAAAAGTATTGATGTAGCAGCTTTGGAGCTGAAGGAAAGAAAAGCGGAGCGCTGGCCGGTGGTGAAATTTGCTTCGGCTTATGATTTCAGCAAGTTGAATAATGGTAGTGTGGTTAATCCGGAGTTTCAGCCATTATATAGTTTGAATAAAGGATTTAACTATGGATTTTCTGCCGTGATGCCAATTTTAAACGGATTTAATACGAGAAGGCTGATACGGCAGGCGAGTTTGAGTATTGATTATTTTAAAATTAATTATGCAGCTGAAAGGTCTAAGGTTGAATTAGGGTTGAGTAATTCTTTTAAGGATTACCAGCACCAGATAAAAGCTTTGCAACTTGAAGAGGAAAATATTACTCTGGCGAAAGAAAATGTATTTATTGCTTTGGAAAGATTTAGGAAGGGGGCATCCACCTATATTGAATTACGCAATGCACAGATCAGCTTGCAGGACGCCTACAATCGCCTCATCACTGCGCGTTACAACACCAAAGTCGCCGAAACCGAATTACTCCGCCTCAGGGGAAACATCAGTTCTTCAGCGCCCTTACCGTGAATCCTTCTTTTCTTAATAAGTTGATTACTCCTTTTTCTCCCCCGAGATGTCCCGCTCCCACAGCGAATAATGTTGACATTTGAAATGCCTGCTCCGAAATCTGTGCGAGCCATCTTTTATTCCGGTCGTAAAGCATGAGGTCCATATATTTTGCCATTCCCGGATCGCTCAATTGGGTAAGGGAATCAAGTCCTTTTAGGTCTTGTCTTTTATACATGTCAACCGTTTGTTCCATAAGAGTTCTGTAGGTGCCGATACTGTCTACATAATTTAATAAATCCTTTGCCTGGGTTTCGTAGGGAACGCTGTCGAACAGTGATGCCTGGAACTCGAGCGTTTCCAGCCCGAGAATATTCTTTTCGTATTTTTTTACTTCCGTCATGATTTCCTGCTCCAGGCTGCTTTTTTTATCGCAACTTAAAATGTTCTCACTTATCATGGCGCTTACAAAAAATGGTTTGAAGCGATTCATCATTGCAAATGGCATCATGCCCTTGTGTTCTTCGAAATATGCTTTAACCCTGTCGTACTCAACCGGGGTTAGCAGGTCTGAGATTTTCCGGCCATCGTTCATACGAACATATTGCAACAATCCCATCATTTCCTGCAGATCGTCCAGGTCTACTTCAAAATAGACCTGTTTGCTTTCTTTAATTACTTTTTTCAATCCTTCACTCAATATTGCGTCCTTTTCGCAAACGATATGCATCGTTCCAAATAAGTAGGAAGGCTGTGTAAGGCCATGACCGCTGATTTCCAAGAGCAGGCTGTTGTCGCCAATGGCGGTTTGCAGGATTGCGGACTTTTTAACAGGCTTTTTAGGGGTTTGAATGGTGGGCTTCGGTTTAACCTTTGTGGGCACTTTTTTTACTTGCGAATATCCACAGATCGAAAAAATAACGAGACCAAAAAACAATACAAACTTTTTCATGTACATATAATCGCTTTTATCTATTCTTCTACTATGGTATTTCTATTTTAACTACTGCTTCTTCGCCATAAACCTGATCACGGAATTTGAGGGATGGTGATGGTATAATTGTGCCGAGTCCAAGACTGCTCCATTTTTCATCTACTATGCGAATGGTTTGTTCATCGGCGATAATAATATTCGGCCAGTCGCGGTGAAAATTATCCAGCTCTTTGGTTTTATTGGTTCCATCCAAACCCATACAGGAAGTAACATGATGATTTCCGGCCGACACTGTGCTTTGAAACAATATATGGTCTCGCCTGGGATCTACATTATTACAAAACCTCCACAATGTCACCGGCAAATCATTCGGATCAACCGTATGTTCAACATACAGAATTAATTTTATTCCCAATGTATTATCAAGCGCGCAAATATGCTGGTGTAATTCTTTCACCTGACCTACCCTGCTTTTCTTCACACTGATGAAGAGGCAGGGAATATCTATTTTCAATAGTGAATCATTCACAGATTTAACTTCCGGAAATTTGTCGATGATCTCTTGCCTGTTGAAGTTAATATTCAAAATGCTTTCCGCACTTTGCTTTTCTTCCTCAAATTTCCAGGTTCCATCAATACACATCTTCCCTCCAAAACCTAATTTACTGCAGCTGTGATCCAGCACATCCATCGGTCCTTGTGAAAAATAAATGTCGTTTGCAGGATCCATATTCTTAAAAACTTCCTGCGCGAGTCTTCTATAATCTGATAATGGAAATTGATCCGGTATATTATCCGGCGATCCCGTAAGCACCAGAATTTTATTGAACATCATCTGCCCCGCGCCCCACATCGCATTCATTACTTTTTGCCCCTGCCCCGCATATTCTTTTTTGATCTTTGTAATAACAAGGTTGTGAAACACCCCTTCCACCGGCATTTCCATATCCTGTATTTCCGGGACCATTGTCATTTTTATTGGTGCGAGAAATATTCTCTCCGTTGCCTTTCCAAGCCACGCATCTTCCTGAGGTGGAATGCCGACTATTGTTGCCGGGTAAACCGCGTTTTTTTTATGCGTGATGGCCGTAATATGAAATCTCGGGTACCAATCCGGTAAAGAATAATATCCCGTATGGTCACCAAATGGACCTTCCCAGATCAATTCATCATTCGGATCTACATACCCTTCAATTATAAAATCTGCATCTGCTGGCACTTCCACATCGGGCTGTGTAAGGCACTTGACAAGCTCCACCTTTTTCTTCCTTAAAAAACCCGCAAGCATATATTCATCTACGTTTTCGGGTAAAGGCGCAGTAGCAGAATAGGCATAAACAGGATCTCCACCCAAAGCCACAGCAATGGGCATGCGGATGCCGAGTTTTTTGTATTCGTTGAAATGTTTTGCGCTCACTTTGTGTTTATGCCAGTGCATACCTGTTAGCACAGGTCCGAAAACCTGCATCCTGTACATTCCTACATTTCTTGATTTGGTATGCGGATCGCGGGTATGGATCACCGGTAGTGTTACGAACGGGCCACCGTCTTTTGGCCAGCAGGTAATTACGGGAAGTTTGGTAATGTCGGGTTCTTTCATCACTACTTCCTGGCACTCCCCCCTCCCATTTTTCACCGAAGGCATCCACGATGCAAATTGCCCGAGTTTTGGAAGCAATTTTAATTTGTCGAATATATTTTCTTTCGGGGCCGAAAGCAGTTTGAATAAACTTTCAATTTCCTTTGCGGTGTCGTTTAGGTCGGTTACACCAAGCGCGAGACACATTCTTTTCTGGCTGCCGTATGCGTTCATCAGCACAGGAAAATCATAACCCGTGTTTTCAAAAAGTAAGGCTTTTCCACCGCCGATAGTTTTGCTGATCCGGTCGGTGATCTCTGCTATTTCGAGCTTTGGATTTACGTAAGATTTTATTCTTACTAATTCTCCTTCTTTTTCAAGTGTATCTATGAAATGTTGCTGGTTGCGGTAAGCCATTGATCGAATTAAGTGTGCAATTTACAACACGCCCCGGGGACACGCTACACTTCCCAGTCCAACCTTCCTGGCGAAAAGTTTTCCAAGTTCATTGGTGAGGCCCACAGAAACGGAAATTCCTGAAAAATAATACCAGTCTTTGTAATTAGAGCCACCTCTTACGGTGCCGTTAAGAGGATATGTTTGGGGACCGCCTTTTAGTTCATTGCTCCTGAAAGCGAGCTCTACTGACTTGCGACCGCGTTGTGAGGCAAGTGTGGCCTCGTCTACGTAAGTGGTGCTTACGTCATCGAGGTAATCTGTAAAAGTTTTTCTTAAACCGATCTCATAACCGATCACCACGTTTTGGCTGATCTTCAGTCGAACGCCCACACCAAAAGGAACGCTGAACTGGTACATGCTATACACTTTACGGTCGGGATATTCTTTCAGACCCTGGCCTTCGGTGCCGAGCAGGCGTAGGAAGGCAATATTTCCTGAAGAATCGTAAGTGTACGGATTGAAGCGAAACAGAGCGAGACCGCCGAAAACATAGGGTGAGAAATATTGATATTCGAGGTCGTTGAAGGAGTAATCAGCAACGAGGCTTGCTTCGTAAATTTTACTATGAAAGTTGAGGTTTCTGTTGTGAACAGTGGCAAGGCCTTTTTTGTCATCGGCTCCTATTTTTGCGAGCTGGAGGGTTCCACGGATAAGTAATTTAGGAGCGATTTCGTAGCTTAGAAAACCTGCAAATGTTCCACCCGCCTGGTTTAGCGTGAATCTTTTTGCCTGGAGGTCACCATTGTAATTAGCAAAACCACCGAATAGGCCGATGTTGATTTTCTTTTGGGCAAAGAGAAATACGGGTAGAAAAAATATAAGCAGAATGAACCTTGGCATAGTCTGAAAGTTAGTACACAAAATCTGAAAAGGGTTTTGCCAGGTCAATTGGAAGTACTGCAAACTAATAAGGTCTGATGAGAACGCAAGAAATGTTCTATTGTAAGGAGAAAATTTAACAATAAAACGCCATTTTCCAGTAGATTTGCCACCCCAAAGAAGAGCTCATTATTCATTTTCGGGACGTAGCGCAGCCCGGTAGCGTACCTGCATGGGGTGCAGGGGGTCGCAAGTTCAAATCTTGTCGTCCCGACAATTTGCGGTGCAGATAAGCGCCAATGGCCCGTAAACCTCAGTGTTTGCGGGCTTTTTCATTTTTATCATAGCTGGTTATTGCAAAAAAAACCCAAATCTCTTGTGAACATTAAGAAAATCTATTTTGATTTTTAACATTTACCAGACCGGCTTAAACAATTGACTGGTAGAAGTTTAAATAAAAGAAAATTTGGTTTGATTGGGTAGAGTCAGGATTCATTTTTCATTTTTACCTGGGGACTGATTTGTGCTGAACAATTATAAGATTTTAGGAAAATCAAATCGCACTAGGCTTACTGTCAAAATAGGCATTTCTGCTTGTAATAAAACATTCCCCAGGGTAGCGATTACAAATTATGATCTGCGCTACATTACTGCTGTCGTTTTGCCAATATACCATTATTAGTTAATTTAATCTGCAAGGAAGGTACTTACTTATATATTCCTGCGTTAGAGTGATTAGGTCTGTTAAGTGGGCAGTTTATTTCAAATCAATTCTATAATCAGCTTTTTGCAAAAGTACTTGCGTCTATATTGATTTTATGAATATCGACTTTCAAAATGATTGACAAATACCTTAAACCTTAAACTCGAAATTAACAAAATCAATATAGAACAAAGACAACTGCAAATTGCCCCTGAATTGTTGCAATTGGCGATAAGCGTTAAATAACATTCCATGAAAAACCCTTTTCTTACCCATTTCAGCCTGCGTCGGAGAATCTACCTCAGTTTTTCCTTGATGGTTTTATTGTTTGTAATAAATGGGATCATCACCGTGATCACACTGCAGAAAAATAAGAAACTGGCCGCCCACGTATCGGGGGTAGTAGACCCTGCGCTAAAGGGCATTGACGACCTGAACAAGATGGTGCTGCAATCCAAAATGTATACTACCAACTGGGTCTTTCTGCGGTCCAATCAGAAGGACAAAGATCTATTGATCAAAATGCATACCTCCGACTATCTTGAATTGAAGACTCGACTCAACAGATACACGGCACAGTGGACAAATAGTCATTTCGAAGACAGCTTGAAAAAGGTGTTTACGAGATTTGAGCAGTTGCTTATCGAAGAAAAGGGCATCATGGTTTCGCTGAAAAGATTCGAGGATTATGATGACCTGGTCACCAGAATGGAAGCGGAGCGCAAGATAGAGGAAGATATTTTGCCTCAGACAGACGCCTTAATGGAGGTTCTGGCGAATATAACCGCATATGGACAGCAGGTGCGCTTCGAGGAGCATAACAGCCTGGAACGCTCGACAATACAGTTGCGCGGAGTAATCATCCTGTTGGCTATAACGATTATCTGCCTTGGTTTATTTCTCGCTATCTACATGGCCAGGATCATTCTTGAGCCGATCAGGAAAATCAAATGTATTGTAAACGACCTGGGAAAGGGTATTATCAGAAAGGGTGAATCCATTAGTCAGCATGATGAGATAGGCGAGATGATCCAGGCAGTGAATCATCTGTCTGAAAAGACACTCTCGACAACTCAATTTGCACATGAAATAGGCAAACGCAATTTCGATATCCCTTTTCAACCCCTAAGCGACGAAGACATTATGGGCAAGGCGCTGATCATGATGCGCGATAACCTGCGCAGCAGCGACATCGAGTCTCTGCAGTATGCCTCCGACCTGAAGAAAAAAGACCAATTACTGCAGGCAGTGGCGGCAGCCACCCATGCCCTGATCAGCAACAATGAACCCGAAATGGCCATGGGAGAAGCAATCCGTTTGCTGGGTCAACAACTGCAGGTGGATATGGTAGATATTTACAAAAACGCAGGCGACCCACGAACAGACGGTTACACGGATCAGCTGATGCGTTGGACAAGTTATGACGATGCCATCGAATCCAGAAGGGAGGAGTTTCAACACATCACTGGAATGCCTTATGTATTTGATCTACTATCAAAAAATAAAATTTACCATAACTACACCCAAGACATACACGATATATCACTCCAAAAGATTCAGAAGTGCTCAGGAGCAAAATCCATGGCGGCCATCCCGGTGCTCCTCGGGAAGCAATTCTGGGGATTTGTGTGTTTCCATGATTGCAAAACGGAACGGAAATGGACGGAAACCGAATTTTCCATTCTCAAATCATTTGCAGTAACTCTGGGCTCTGCTATTGAACGTAACCAGATGGATGCACAGCTAATCGAATCCAAGGAAAAAGCTGAAGCGGCAAGCATCGCTAAAAGTGAATTCATGGCCAACATGAGCCATGAACTGCGCACTCCAATGAATGGGATCATGGGCTTTACCGACCTGGTGCTGACAACTACGCTGCAAAACAACCAGCGTGAATACCTGCAGAACGTAAGCAAATCCGCTTCCAATTTGTTGGGTATTATTAACGATATATTGGATTTTTCCAAAATGGAAGCTGGGAAATTGCTTATTGACAATAACCATTTCAACCTCAGCGAAGTGGTGGAAGAAACTGTAGACATGCTCTCCATCAAAGCTCTGGAAAAAGGCCTGGAGATAATCTGTAATATAGACCCAAGGCTGCCTGCCCAGTTTGACGGCGATGAAATACGGATCCGCCAGGTGCTGCTGAACCTCATTGGAAATGCCCTCAAATTCACCCACACAGGAGAGATCTTTGTGACCGTGAAAAAAACGGAGTCGGTGATCAATTACGAAGGAAAGCAAATGATGCAGGTTGCTATATCGGTCCAGGACACTGGCATCGGGATTCCCGAAGAAAAAATCAACGCCATTTTTGACAGCTTTACACAGGCGGATGCCTCCACAACCCGTAAATTCGGCGGAACAGGCCTCGGGCTGACTATTTCGAAAAGGCTTGCCGAACTCATGAACGGACGTTTGGTGGTAACCAGCGAAAACGGTGTAGGCAGCACATTTTCCCTGGAGCTTCCATTGGAAGTGATTAATGAACTGCCGCGCGCATCCATGGAAACTAAAGGGGTTTTGCGTAAAGTGCTGGTGATCGATGATAACATCACCAACTGTAAACTTATGCATGGCATTTTTGAGTACCTGGACATTCCCTGCGAGATATGTTATGATGGCGCAAGCGCCATTACCCTTATGAAAAAATCGATGGCTGATAATAAATTGTACGATTTGATCATCACCGATCACCAGATGCCGGGAATGGATGGTATCACTCTGATCGTAGAAATCAAAAAAATGCTCCAGGGTACCAGTGAGCCCTATATTATGATGCT
>JBDTMM010000073.1:0-8735 GCA_039934275.1 Flavitalea sp.
TTATCAGATAAATACGCGCAGTTGATTTCTGCTGTAAAAGAAAAATCCACAGGTGTGCCCACAATACGCGAACAGGACGAAGTGTTGTACATCGATGGTACCGTTGCGTCGCAACAGGATAAAGATGCCCTGTGGCAGGTTTACAATACACTGGACCCCGATTATCGCGCGGGTGATGTACGACTCAACCTCGAAATATCCCAAAAGGAAGGAGGAGAAGAATATACCGTGAAATCGGGCGACAACCTGAGCAAGATCGGAGCTAAATATGGTGTTAGCTGGAAGCAAATATTTGAAGCCAACAAAAGCATCATAAAAAATCCCGATCTCATTCAGCCAGGATGGAAACTGAAGATCCCTGCAAAGTCTTAATCACCGTACCACCACACAAGTTCGGCTGTAGCTAGCACTTGCTGTGGTGGTTTTTGGTTTTTTTCGCAAGTGGATTAGAATAGCCATTTGAAAAGGTTTTCACGCATTTCTATTCTGCTAAACATATCGTCTTGTTTAATTCGGAAATGAAACTCATGGTTGTAGTTGACTTTCCCGGCGAGACTTTTCAAAAGTGGAGGCACACCTGCTAAAATAGCCTATAAAGAATCCTTTGATCCTACGCCGGATCTCCGCTTCTTGAGTTTAAAACCTGGAGTAATAGTGTTCTGTATTCTTTTGTTTTGAACCATAAACGATTGGTTCTCGTATATGATGTTGATGAAACTGTTAACCAACATGATATTATACCTGGCGATCACGCTGTTCTCATTTTTATCCTGTACAAAGGGGAATGATATACTTCCCGTTCACGAAATGCCGGCCGACACTAACACTTCCGTGTACCCGGAGCAGAATATTACCTGGCTCGCCCTTGGTGATTCTTATACTATTGGTCATGGTGTGGCTGTAAGTGAACGGTTTCCAAAACAAACCACTGACCTTTTAATTAAGAATAATATCACTACCGATAAATTGCAATACATCGCCACCGATGGCTGGAATACCTTCGATTTGCAGGCAGCGCTTACCCGTGGACCGCTGGATAAATCGTACACTATAGTTTCTCTGTTAATAGGAGTGAATGATCAGTACCAGGGTGGCGATCCCGAAAACTATCGGGTTCGGTTCACAGATTTATTACAGAAAAGTATAGCGCTTGCGGGTAATAATCCTTCGCACGTTTTTGTAGTAAGTATTCCGGATTACAGTGTTACGCCCTTCGTTGGCACTTCCAATAAAAAAGAAGTGAGTAAAGCCATTGAACTTTTTAACAGGATCAATTTTGAGATCACCAGGGATTATAAGTGTCGATACACGGATGTTACCAGCATTTCCCGCCAGAGCGCCAGCTCAGACATGATCGCCGGCGACGGCCTTCATCCTTCCGGAAAGCAGTACCATTTGTGGGCTGTAGATCTAGCCAAGGCAATTACTGCGGAGTTGAAGTAATCTGCATTCCTTACCCGATAATACTTACGGACTATTTCAAAATCACCCCAAATTCCATAATTTACCAACGAAACCCGTTGTCCCCATACTCCTCGGGCTCATTTCATGGGTAGATTTTTTTTACTATTGTTTACAGGATGCTGCATGTTCTGCCAGGCACAACTCCCTGCCTACCTCAATAAGAAAATCAGCCCGGCATTAATTGCTAGACTATCCCAAACTGAAAAACAACAAACCCTCCAGGTTATCGTCTCTTTCAATAACGACCATTCGTTCCATAACTATAAATCATTATTAACAGTCACGAGCAGCTACGCCCCTGCAAGAATACTGGTATGCACCATCAAACGCTCCGATCTCAGCACACTTCTCAACGACCCTTCCATTACCTTTGCCGACCTCACCCGAAAGGCAAAAGAAGAACTCACTACCGGCAGCCTCGACCTCTCCGTAAATAAACTAAACCTCGCCCACCACCTTTTTCCTTCCTTGAACGGAACAGGAATTAATGTGTCCCTAAAAGAACAACAATTCGACACCACCGATGTCGATATTGCCCACCGTCACTTTAACAGCGGCGTAGCAGACCCGCTGCAATCGGCACATGCGTCCATTATGTCCACTACTTTGGCCGGAGCAGGCAACTCTTCGTTTTTTGGAAAAGGGGCCGCGCCTGGCGCTACCCTTACTTCTTCCAGCTTCGCAGTATTATTACCAGATGATGATGCCGTGTATAAAAACTATCATATCAGCATACAAAATCATTCATACGGCACCACTATCGAAAATTTTTATGGTGCCGATGCCGGTGCTTATGACGCAAGCATTTATAACAACCCTACATTAGTGCACATTTTTTCTTCAGGAAATTCCGGCACGGAAACCTCCGCTGAAGGAAATTATTCCGGCATACCAAAACTCGCAAACATTACAGGCAGTTTTAAAATGGCAAAGAATATCATCACCGTGGGTGCAGTAGATTCATTTGGAATAGTTGCAGATCAAAGTTCGAAAGGACCTGCATTTGATGGAAGAATAAAACCCGAACTCGTCGCGTTTGGAAACGATGGAAGCTCCGGTGCAGCAGCACTCGTATCCGGTACAGCAGCATTAATACAAAATGCCTATTTTAAAAGCAAGGGCCACCTTCCCACTGCCGCCCTTGTAAAAGCCATATTACTCAATAGCGCGAACGACCATCATCACCACGTTAGTTATTCCACTGGTTTTGGTAACCTAGATGCCCTGACGGCTATAAACACATCACTAAAAAATTATTATATTGAAGGAACGGTTACTAAATATAATACCGCTTCTTTTCCAATTGTAATACCATCCAATTGTGCACAACTTAAAATAATATTGGTTTGGACGGATACTCCTTCGGTTGCAAACACTTCCAAAGCATTGATCAACGACCTCGATGCTATACTCATCTCCCCATCAAGTCAGTCATTTCAGCCATGGGTGCTAGACCCTTCACCAAATGTATTTTCACTGCAATCGGCACCACTACGAAAAACAGACACGCTAAATAACGTGGAGCAAATTACGGTTGATGTGCCAAGCGCGGGCACCTACACATTCCACGTCAATGGAAATAAATTAACAAGCGCCATACAGGATTTTGCAATCGCATATTCTTTTGACACAATAAATACATTTCACTGGATCTATCCAACGGCGGAAGATGTTTTACAAACCTCCACCAGTCCTATTATCAAATGGGAAAATAATATTCCGGTAAACGCCACCTTAGAATATTCCATCAACAATACAGCCTGGCAAACCATACAACCGGGTATTGTACCCTCACAGGAATGGTTCACCTGGACCACCCCCGATACCCCGTGCCTTGTAAAACTGAGAATGAATTTTCTTTCTATTCCAACCTCAATAGAATCGGAAGAATTCGCCGTTTCTTCACCGACAGATCTGTCCGTTGGATTTAATTGTAATGATTCTTTTCTTTTAAAATGGAACCCAGGTGCCAATATGCTATTTCACGTGTACCAGCTCAATGATAAATATATTGAACCCATCACAAAAACGGCCGATAATTTTATCGTTTTAGAGAAAAGTAAAAACCCGTCATTGCATTATACTGTCATCCCGGAAGTAAATGGAAAATTGGGGTTGCAGGCCAACCTGATTGATTATACTACGCAAGGCATAGGTTGTTATTTCCAGAGTTTTTATGCCACGCTCGAAAATAATTCAGCTGCTCTCGAGGTTACAGTAGGTACGCTTTTTCACGTCAGAGAAATTGCTATTGAAAAAAATAATCTGGGCACGTATACTTCTATCTTCAAACAAACATCACCATTGTTGCCAATAATTTCTTATTCGGATGCGGATCTAGAAAAAGGAGTAAACAGTTATCGTGCCGCCATCACACTAAATGATGGTAGTATTATTTACAGCGAAACAGAATTTATTTTATACTTTCCTGGCCAGCCCGTAATCATCTACCCCAATCCCGTTAAACAACACCAGCCAATTAACATCATTGCAAAAGAGCCCGGAATTTATTCCTACACCATACACGACATGAATGGTAGATTTTATGCCGGGGGAAACCTTACCGACATCCTCTACAGAAAATCATCAATGAATCTTGCCAAAGGAATTTACGCGGTGCAGATCACTTCATCCGAAGGAAGAATATTTACACAGAAATTGGTAGTAAACTAAAAAAATAGGCTGCGATACATCTATCCTACAGCCTATTTATTCCACCGGATTAATACAAAAAGTTCAATGCAATTTTATCTGCATTTGTAAATGGACGGTTCACTCCATTTCCTATGCAGGCCAGCATCCACGAACCATATTGCGGTCCGCCAATTGTGCCTGGAATAAATTTAGCCCCAATAGTAGAAGCGCCTTCGTTTGAATACGCACCACCGCAACTGTATGCCCTGTTGGAATAATCGGTGTGCCTCATTCCTATGCAATGACCAATTTCATGAGTCATAGTGGTGGTAAGCGTGTTGATGTTCCAGTACCGCAGTGCATTTACATTCACCAGTATCTGGTTGAAAGGATTGCCATTGTCAAAAGGAAAACCTCCTGAGGCAAGGTAGGTAGCATTGGTAGGTGAAGGATTAAAAACGATCATTCCACCGCTGGTAACCCTAGTAAATTTAATCAGCAGGTTAAGCGCATTATAACGTGCGATAGCACCGTTAACGGCTGTTATGAACACGGCTGGTAGTGCTGTGGAAACCCTGATGGAGATGGTACGTGGCAAAGCAAGCACCGTATTGCTGGTGCGATACTGTTCAACCTCGCCTATCCTCAGGTATTGGGAAGTTGGCTTGCTTTTCAGGAAATCAGGCGTGAGCATAATGTCTCCTTCAACAAGGTAACCGCCTTCAACCTTCTGAAGGCTGGAGGTACCAAATCCCTGCGCCTTTACCTGGGCAAGAACCTCATCTGAAATGGCATCGCCGGCAACAACGGCATCCTGTTTTTTACATGAGTTGAAAATGATCATGCCAACGAGCATGAATACGAAGGGGGTCAAAATTTTTTTCATAATGCGCAAATTTTTTGTGTGGGGTTTGGTCCGTTTAGGTTCAAAGATGGTTTAATTTTTTTACTGCCGGTGAACGCCGTTTTGGTTTATGCTCAGCAACATGATGCAATTTCACGGACTGCCCAACCAAAAACAATAATACGTTTGTAGTATTTTGAAAACCGCGCAGGTTGTAGCTTACAGCCGAACCGTCTATTGGATAAAATATATTATCATTGATAAAATTTTCCCATTCTGCGCATACTACTGCTGATATGTTCTTTATATCTGCCGGTTTGTTTATCAAAAACAAATGCACAGTCGCCTGTGTCAGATTCTCTCAAAAGAAATATTTATGCCGCAGTTGACGGCGATCACCAACTTACTGCGATCTTTTCATTTTTCTCGGCAAGGCGTTCAATTCCTATCGACACGCTTTTCCGCTACGTAGTGATGGCAAAAAAACTAAGCGCATACAACGGAACAACGCTCGATAAATGCTGGGCAGATTTTTATTACGCCGATTACCTGTTCCGCCAGGGACTATTCGATTCAGCAATGCAAATGGTGA
The DNA here is from genome assembly GCA_039934275.1 of Flavitalea sp. Lineage (GTDB taxonomy): Bacteria > Bacteroidota > Bacteroidia > Chitinophagales > Chitinophagaceae > Flavitalea. The sequence continues at coordinate 5,535 of JBDTMM010000073.1, forward strand.
AAACTTATCTCCCTTCGATCAACAATTCCACGCAGCAAAAGCCATTATTTATAAGGTCAAAATTTTTACTTGCAAATTCAATGGTAAGGAAGAATCAATATAAAGAAGGCCTGCAGGCATATCATGCACTACTTGCCGATGCAGAAGTGCAACACGATTCCTTTTGCGTAGTGATGGCTTCGAATGGAATAGGCTGGGTAAATATGGAAATGCAACAAAATAAAAATGCGCGCGACTGGTTCCTGCAGTGTTTGTCTATTATGAAAGACACGAGCTTTTATCAACCGCACGATTTTATTTATTCAAACCTCGCCTCTGTTTATACATCGCTTTCGCAACTGGATTCTGCAGAATATTTTATAAAGGAATCGATATGGTGCACACGAAAAACAAACAACCTGCAGGGGCTTGCCAATGCCCTGAATATTCTCTCAGATATTTATATTCATTCAAACCGAAACGAAGAAGCGGAACAGGTTTTAAAAGAAGCAATCTCCATTCGCAAAATCATCGGCGATCCCTATTACATTGTTTCCGATATGGCGCAATTAGGTATTTTTTATGCGCACCTCAACGAAGCAGACAAAGGCATCGCCATTTGTAAAGAAGGTATTCGCATGGCAAATGAACTAAAACTTCAATCCAAACTTTCTATTTTATACGAAGCGCTTGCAGAAAATTACAAAGCAAAAAAAGATTATCTCCACTATTCAGATGCACTCAGCTCGCTGATCACTTTGAAAGATTCTGCATACAAAATAAATTCTGCCGACCTCATGGAGGAAATGCGTGCAAAATATAACCTGCAGATAAATGAGAATACGGTTATCCGCCAGAAACTGGATCTTGCAAAAAAGGATTATTGGGTATATGCTTCTCTCCTCCTATTGATCGCAGGGATTGTTGCGTCGTTAATTTTATTAAATGCAAACCGCAACCACAACCGCGTTAAAATAGTATTGATGCAGGAAACAGAAAAGAAGCTCGCATTAAAAGCCGTGAACGAGGCAGAAGAAAACCAGCGTAAAAGAATATCCGCCGATCTCCACGATTGTTTAGGCGTACAGGCGAATGCCATTTTATATGGAACAGAATTATTGCAACAGGACAATGCTTTAAAAGAAGAACTCATCAACGACCTCCACGACACCGCAAAGGATATGCTCGTTACACTTCGTGAAACGTTGTGGGCAATGAAAGTAACGGAAGCCAATGCTGCTGAAGTGTGGCTCCGGGTAATCAATTTCAGTAAACAGCTGGGAAGATATTATCCATCGGTGAATATCACCACTTCCGGAACGGTGCCTGCCGAATTTCATATAAAGCCCGACAAAGGTTTGAATACAGTACTAATCATACAGGAGGCGCTGAACAATTCAGTACGACATTCCGGTGCAAAAAACATCAGCATAAAAAGTTCCGAAGAAGACAATCATTGGGTAATTATATTAGACGACGATGGCAGAGGCTTTGATATCGATGCTGCGCAGCAAAAGAGGGAAAGTTATGGTCTTACCAATATGAAAACCCGCGCGTTGTCGGGGGGAATTGACCTGTCCATCAATTCAGTGGAAAATCATGGTTCGGTCATTACATTGAAAATAACAAGACCCGAATTACCTACTGATACAAATGGGTTATACATTGATAATGATATTTAATGGAAATTGCATGAAATTTAATTTTTCATGATCCGCGTGGCGATCGTTGACGATAAACTTAGTAACAGAACTATCCTCGAGGACAAGCTGAGTCACAACTCGCTGTTCAAGGTTTCTTTGCAGGCAGTTAATGGCGAAGACTTCCTGGAAAAGATGGAGCAGACACCGAGGGAGGAGCTTCCGCATATTGTATTGATGGACCTGGAGATGCCGGTTGTTGACGGGGTCACAGCAATTGCAAGTGCATCCTCTTTATACACCGGGATAAAATTTGTGGTACTCACCATCTTTGATGATGACGCTAAAATATTTAATGCCATCAAGGCCGGGGCGTGCGGATATATTTTAAAAGAGGAAAGCCGGCAGGTGATCAATGACATGCTCATGAATTTATGGGAGAGCGGTGCGGGGCCCATATCACCAAGTATTGCGTATAAGATTTTGCAGATGATGCAGCAGCAGCCTTCCATTGAGATGAGCCGGAAAGACGTAGCACTCGACATGTTCAAACTCAGCGACCGCGAAAAAGAAATATTAAAACTACTCAGTGAGGGGCTCGACTACCGCGAGATCGCCGCCCGCATATCCATCAGTCCCAATACAGTCAAAAAGCACTCCAGCAACATTTACCAAAAACTACATGTAGGCAGCAAGGCCCAGGCGCTTAGAATTGCTTATACCAAGGGGTTTCTTTAGTCTTGACCAGGATCACCCTGCCCATAACCCAGCAACTATTCTACTTAAGCCTTCCTATATTTAACCCCTGTACCGCTGGTACACTAAATGCATAACATCCATCATATGGCGGAATATTCAGGCGACTTGCTATGGTACAAAGACGCAGTTATTTACGAACTACATATAAAAGCTTTTAAAGACGGCGATGGCGACGGCATAGGCGATTTTCAGGGTTTATTGGAAAAACTCGACTATCTCAAAGACCTTGGCATTACCGCCATCTGGGTGCTTCCCTTCTACCCCTCGCCGCTCCGCGACGATGGGTACGACATTGCCGACTATTACAATATCAATACTTCCTATGGCAATATCACATCTTTCCAGGAGGTATTAAAGGAGGCGCATAAACGCGACCTGAAGGTAATTACCGAACTCGTTATCAACCATAGCTCAGATCAGCACCCCTGGTTCCAACGTGCCCGTAAGGCTCCAAAAGGCTCTGTGGAACGCGACTACTATGTTTGGACCGACGACCCGAAAAAATATAAAGACGTAAGAATAATCTTCCAGGATTTTGAAACTTCCAACTGGACCTGGGACGCAGTGGCGCAGCAATACTACTGGCACCGCTTCTTCTATCACCAGCCCGACCTGAACTACGACAACCCTAAAGTGCAGGAAGAGGTTTTTAAAATGATTGACTATTGGTGCAAAATGGGTGTTGACGGGTTCAGGCTCGATGCTGTTCCTTATTTATTTGAAAGAGAAAACACCAACGGCGAAAACCTACCGGAAACCCACACCTATTTAAAAAAATTACGCAAACACGTTGACGAATATTTTCCTGGCACGGTGTTCCTCG
>JBDTMM010000074.1:0-8730 GCA_039934275.1 Flavitalea sp.
TTCGTTGTTTTACACCACGACTGAATCTGCCCACTCCAATAAATGCTTCTTCAACAAACGAAGCCAGCATATAACTCTTATCAAAATATCTTTTGGTCCAAAGCAAAGCTTTGGCCTTGAATTCAGGATCATTAATATCCGGAACAAATTCTGTAGAATCTGAAACGGATTCTGAGCTTACGTCTTCGCCAATGAATTTTTCTTTCTCATCTGTTCTGTCCGCGGCCCAGATAAATGTTTCAGTTCCGTTTGAAGGGTTATCTGTCAAGTATACAGTATATCGAGGTGCTTTGCGGGTGTGCTTCTTTTTCTTTTTTCCTTTGCCAACATAGTAGGTTTCGTTCTTATATCCTGCAAATTTACTATGGCGTATTGGAGGTGCTGCATTTACATGAATAGAGATGAACAAGTCTCCTTTGTTTGAATTGGCAAAATCGGCCCGCGCGTGCAGTTCCGGGTAAACATCGGAAGTGCGCGTGTATAATATCTTGATTTGGGGAAATTCTGTTTCCAGGTTCTTTCCTACTTTCAGTGCAACGCCAAGGGCGATGTCTTTTTCTAAAGAGTACGTTCCTCTTGCTCCAGGATCACTTCCGCCGTGTCCCGCATCAATGATAATGGTGCGCAGTTGCGCTTTTTGCGCGTGGACATTTGCAGAAAATAGTAAGAAAATGGAAACAGGGAAGAAACAATAAAAGAAAGGTGACCACAATTTTTTCATCATAGTATTGAAACATTTTCAGGACGCAATCTTCACATAATCTTAATGCATTAATGGTTACTTTTGCCACCTACCTACTTATGAGTGACGAACGCAAAAATAGTTTAAAATACGCTTCTCCATGGATTTTATGTATTGCGTTTTTAATTATCGCCATTAAGGTAGGTGCAAACCGTCTTTCCCCCGACAAATTTTACAACCATTTAACGACCTGCACAGACACGGTTCCGAAAGATACCCTTCCAAAATTAAAGGACACCATCCCCAAAAATTTCGTCGTCGATTCTCTTGTCTTTAAGGATTCATCTTTTAAAAAAACGGATACCATCGATCTGAATTATTCAAAAGATTCTCTTGATGCGCCTATTACATACACCGCTTCCGACTCTATCGTTTTCCTGATACCTCAGAAACAAATTGTGCTTTTCAGCGAAGCAACCGTTAAAAAAGGCGACATGGATCTTGCGGCCGACAGTATTTCCATTGACCAGGAATCGAAACTGATCACAGCCACGTACCGAAAAGATACTTCGGGGCGGGTGATCGGCAAACCTAAAATGAACCAGGCCGGTACCACCATGGAGGCGGACGTGATCAAATACAATACGCAAACTCAAAAAGGGATTACCCAAAATACTCTTACACAGCAGGGTGAAATTTATTTACAGGGCCAAAGAATGAAAAAGGTTTCTGCCACAGAATTTTTCGCCTACCGCAGCCAGTTCACTACCTGCAACCTCGATACGCCGCATTTTGCCTTTGTAGCAAAAAAAATAAAACTCATTAATAAGAAACTCGCGGTAACGGGTCCCATTCACCCGGAGTTCGAAGGTGTGCCGATTCCTATTTATCTGCCATTCGGAATATTTCCTATTTCTCAGGGAAGGCACTCGGGATTTCTTCCACCTACATTATCCACCGGCGACCAATACGGTTTAGGTTTGCAGGGATTAGGTTATTATAAAGTTTTCAACGACAATTTCGATGCAACCGCCCGAACGGATTTTTATACCTACGGGGGTTGGACCCTATACCTTGAGCCAACCTACAGAGTGAGGTACAGGTACAATGGAAGTTTGCAATTTACCATGCAGCATACGCGTATATTAAGTAACGATCCGAAAGAAGATTTCATCGATACGAAAACATTTAACTTAAGCTGGAGGCACGTGGTAGATAGTAAGGCCAGGCCCGGAACAAATTTTTCTGCCAATGTAAATGCGGGCTCTACAAAATTCAATCAATATGTATTAAACAACCCGATAAGAAATTACAACAATCAGCTCAACTCTTCCATCGCCTATTCAAAAACAACACCTGACTATAATCTTACGGTAAGCGCAAATCACAACCAGAATAATAATAGCGGGCTTGTTACGCTGAACCTTCCAACTATTGGTTTCACCGCGAATACCATCTATCCCTTACAAAAAAAGAATTTTGCCGGTACGCCTAAATGGTACGAGAAATTAGGTATCGGGTTAAATACCACTTTATCGAACGACATCAGTTTTTATGATTCGTTGTTCAGTTTCAGAAAAATACTGGATACGCTACAGTGGGGAGCGCAAAACAATATTCCTATCCAAATGGCATTACCTCCAATTGGGCCTTTACAAATCGCACCGGGAATTAATTACTCCAATAAATGGTTCTCAAGATATCAAACCAGGGAGTTTGATACTGCAACGAAGGCATATAAAATAGTGTCGAAAAATGGATTTTACCAGGAAAACGACTTGTCGTTCAGTTTAAGTTTAAGTACAGCATTGTTTGGTAAATTCGACAAATTTTCAAAGAGCAGCAGCGTTCAGGCGATACGCCATGTTATTCGCCCAACCGTTTCCATTAATTATAAACCCGATCTTGCTGCAAAAGATTATTATACCGTTAGTATAAAAGATACCAATAACGTGGTACACAATCAACGGTTTTCTCATTACGAAGGATCCATCTATTCTCCATTCAGCGAGGGAACATTCGGTGGCATCAGTTTCGGACTTGATAATAACATAGAGGCGAAGATCAGGTCGAAAAAAGATACCGGCGATGCGGCCATCAAAAAGGTGAAACTGATAGATGGGTTTGGTTTAAACGGCGGATACAACCTTCTAGCCGATTCCTTCAAACTTTCACCTATCACTTTATATGTTCGCAGCACATTGTTTGAAAAAATAAATCTCACCGCCGGCGCCACACTCAATCCATATAAAACAGATAAGCAGGGTTTCAATGTTGATAAATTCGCGTGGACCGGTGGTAAATTTAGTCCTGGTATGATAACCAATGCAAGCATTGCGATCAGTACCAGTTTCAAAAGCAAGGCAAAGGATAAAAATAAAGATAAACAACAGCAGCAGGAAGGTAATGAAAATGGTCAGCTTCCCATGACCATGGAGGAGCAGCAGGCCCAACTTGACTATATCCGGCAGAATCCTGCTGAGTTTGCAGACTTCAACATTCCCTGGTCGGTGAATATTTCATACTCATTGAGTTATTACCGGCGATTCAATACCGAACTCACCGGTTTCGAACCGAATATAAATTCCACCGCAAGCATTAACGGCGATTTCAATCTTACACCGCGATGGAAAGTATTAATGAATTCCTACTACAATTTCAAGGCCGCAAAAATCGAAATGCTCACCCTATCGTTGTCGCGGGAAATGCACTGCTGGCAAATGTCTATAAATGTAACGCCGGTTGGCATTTACCGTTCTTTCAATTTTACCATCAGTCCCAAGTCGGGTATTCTCCGCGATCTGAAAGTGAACAGGTCACGAAATTTCAGGGAAATATAACCCATTTTATTTTGAATGCTGCAGGTAATATGCCTTCATAATTTCGTGTACACGTTCCCGTAAGCTGTCTGCCGTATCATTTGGCAGTACGTGAACGGGAGGGAGAAAATCCATGTACAATCTTGTGGGCATCGAATAAAAAAACTTATCCGCTGGCAGCGCTTTCCTTGTATTGAAAATTAATGCGGGCACTATTGATTTACGGGTATCAACTGCCAGTTTGAAAGCGCCGTTGTGAAAGGGTTTCAATGGCTCCTGCGATTTATTCCTGGTGCCTTCTGGATAAATACACATGTGCAAACCCATCGCCAGTACCTGTTTCATTTTATTAAAAGAGTCTTTTCGGCTCGAATCACTTTTCCGGTCAACCAGTATGCTGCCCGTTCGGTACATCAAACCAAATATGGGCGTTTTAGCCATTTCTATTTTTGCTATCGTTTTATTTCCACCAGGTATTGCCGGGGAAGAAACGGGCACATCCATAAATGAATTATGATTGCACAGTACAATGTAATTTTCTCCGGGGGCAAAATATTCGCGGCCGGTAACGCGCAAGGGAAAACCGGCAATGGTAAGAAATACGTCCATCCATATTCTCGAAAGCGAGATGAAGCGGTATGTTTTTATAGGTTCCCTTTTAAAATAAGAAAACAGTAAAAACGGGAATAAAAAGAGAATCATGGTAGATACAAAAATGAGGACAGCCCATACTGCCCAGATTCTTCCAAATATTTCCCTGAAAATTTTCATTGTTTAGTTATTGAGTGACCAGTCGATCGGATCCAGCCCGCTTCTCATTAAATATTCATTCGTTTTTGAAAAGTGCTTCGATCCAAAAAACCCGTTGAATGCAGAAAATGGCGAGGGGTGTGCGGCTCTTAATACGAGGTGTTTTGTTTCGTTTATAAGTGCTTGTTTTTCCTGTGCAAATTTACCCCATAATAAAAAAACGACGTTCTTTTTTTCTGCGGATATTTTGCTGATCACCGAATCCGTAAATGACATCCAGCCTATTTTTGCATGGCTTAGGGGTTCATTTTCCCTTACCGATAAACAGGCATTGAGGAGTAAAACGCCCTGTTGAGCCCAATGAGTAAGATTGCCGCACTGGGGAATAGGTGCACCGGTATCTTCGCGCATCTCCTTAAAAATATTTACGAGCGAAGGGGGTGGTTTGATGCCGTTGGGAACTGAAAAACTTAACCCGTGTGCCTGGCCTTTCCCATGATAGGGATCCTGGCCAAGTATCACCACTTTTACTTTATCGAATGGAGTAGTGTTAAACGCGTTGAAATAAAGAGAGCCGGGCGGATAGATGATTTTTCCAAGCGCCTTTTCAGTTTTGATAAAAGTGACTGCTTCGAGAAAGTAAGGTTTGGTGAATTCATTTTTAAGAACGGCCTTCCAGCTTTCCTCCATCTTAACGTCCATAGCCGCTAATTACAAACTCTCAGGCACTTTCCAATAAAAAACTTTCTTTTATACTGCCTGGAACGGTACTGAAATTTAAGGTAAGAATTTTTTTGAGCGTACGTATGATCGCTTCAAATGAAGTGGGTTTCACCACATATAAATTCGCCTTTAGTTTAAAACACGTGTCGATATCATTTGGATTATCGGAAGTGGTATAAACAATTACGGGAAGGCAATCGAGGGTTTTATCGCTCCTTATTTCTGTTAGGCATTCGATGCCGTTTTTTACAGGCATGTTCAAATCGAGGAATATAAGGTCGGGAAGTGTTTCTTTGGATAGGTATCGCATCAGTTGTTCACCGTCTTCGGCAAAGGAAAGCAGAATGGGAGTAGACAAAAGATCAGCCGCCTGTGTAAATAGCAATGCATCATCCGTGTCATCGTCTGAGAATAATATATGAGTCGTTTTTTTGTCCTGCTTTAACATGATGCCATAATTCGAGGCTCAAATAAATAAAGAACTCCCAGACAAGCAAAATAAAAGAAATACCTCTAAGTATTTCTTCTTATGTATATACCAGATATCATTCTAAAACAAATATTTTGGCATTTATTACTCGCTTTTTTATGGGTAGACTAGGTATTTTTCTTTATTGATTAAGGAAAACAGCCGGAAAGGTGAAAAAACACAATTTTTTGAGGAAAGAGTCCGTTTACATAACAATCCGAATCACTAACCCTAAAGAAAACCGTATGAACCAATTTCTCGAAAACGAGCAAGACTATCTTGCTGCCAAGTTCCACATCAACGACAGCCATATTACGCAGGCAAGTCACCTGGCATTTTTGAAAATCCAAAGCTGGAAATTCGCATTAAGGACACCAACCATCGGAAAACGCTACAGGGCCGAAGCCGAAGAGTTAATTAAGAAGTCGTTTTGCACCTATGTGCCAAACTCCTTTATCCTTAGCGAAGAAGGTTTTTATTTCTCACCACTTAATTAAAATTACTCGAGGCAAATAGAAAATTATGGAGCAATTATTTCCTGATAAACGGAAAGCTATTACCGGTGAATTTTTTATTAACGACAGCCGAATAAAACATAGTTGTCGGAAGGCATATAAGAAAATAAGAAGTTACAAAGATTCGCTGAACACGCATCATCCCGATTCAGAAGTGAATTATCACCTTCAGTTCAGCAACCTTGTACGCCATTCTTTTTTTAATACCGTTTCTAACCAGTACATACTTTCAAAAGAAAAATACAACGAGAAGCCCCGCAATAATTAGCGGGGTTTTTTCTTTTACCTGATTGTGTTATAGGTTTCACGCAAAGTCGCAAAGAAGAAAATGCAAAGGCGCAGAGGAAAAATCCTTTGCGCCTTTGCATTTTCATTACGTCTTCGCATGAAACCCATTCCTATATCCAACTAACAAACGTTAGCCTTATATTTGCAGCATGAGTAAAAACGTATTCATTGTTGCCACCGCCCGTACACCAGTGGGCAGTTTAAGCGGTTCCCTTTCTTCTTTATCAGCACCCCGGCTGGGAGCACTTGCCATCAAAGCCGCCCTGCAAAGAGCGGGAATTGCCCCGGAGCAGGTAAGTGAAGTGTATATGGGCAATGTGGTGAGCGCCGGCATTGGTCAGGCACCAGCTCAACAGGCAAGTATATACGCAGGTATTCCAACCTCTGTACCCTGCACTACCGTTAATAAGGTTTGCGCCAGCGGAATGAAGGCGATCATGCTCGGTGCACAAAGCATACTGAGTGCTGAAAATGATATTGTGGTAGCTGGAGGCATGGAAAGCATGAGCAACATACCTTATTACCTCGACAACGTCCGCAGGGGCCTCAGGCTCGGTAATGGCCAGCTTACTGATGGTATACTCAAAGACGGACTTTGGGATCCATATAACAATTACCATATGGGTGAAGCAGGCGAACTCTGTAACAAAGAATATAAAATTACAAGAGAGGCACAGGACGAATACGCGAACGAAACGTATTTGCGCACGGCAAAAGCGTACGAACAGGGATTTTTTAATAAGGAACTGGTGCCCGTTGAAATTGCAGGAAAAACACCTGTGACTATTTTTGAAGATGAGGAATATAAAAAAGGGAACTTTGAAAAAATGAAGACGCTTAAGTCTGCCTTTATAAAAGACGGCACCATCACAGCAGCGAACGCATCCAAGATTAATGACGGCGCAGCAGCAGTGATATTGGTAAGTGAAGAAAAATTAAAAGAATTAGGATTGAAGCCTCTCGCACGTATCGTTTCCTTTGCTGACGCGAGCCAAAGCCCAGAATGGTTTACTACAACACCGATAAAAGCAATGACAAAAGCTTTACAAAAAGCAAATTTGGAAGTGGGCGATATGGATTATGTAGAAATAAATGAGGCGTTCAGCTGCGTACCAATGGTGAACGCAAACGAAATGGGCATTCCTTTAAATAAAGTAAATGTTTGGGGAGGGGCGGTATCAATCGGGCACCCGATTGGAAGCAGTGGCGCAAGAATAACGGTAACTTTAAACGCAATCCTTCATCAGCATAATGGCCGATATGGAATGGCAGGTATTTGTAATGGTGGCGGCGGAGCTTCAGCGATTATTCTTGAGAAACTCTAAATGTGAAGGCGAAATGATTTTGATCGGTTGGAGTTTTTTGGGAGACATTGGCCAGAAATAGTTGCTGGTTATCTCTAAAATCCGCGCCTTCATTTTTAATATTCCTGATAACTTCTTCATAGTACTATAATAAACGTGTGATAACGGAAAAAAGTTTGAGCGTACGGGTAATTTTTTGATAATTTTGCCCGCATTAAAATAAATAAGGATGGCCAGATTAATACCTTTCAGGGAAGCATTACGTGAAGCAATGAATGAGGAGATGAGGAGAGACCCAAATGTGTTTCTGATGGGAGAGGAGGTAGCTGAATACAATGGTGCCTATAAGGTGAGCCAGGGCATGCTGGATGAGTTTGGTCCCAAAAGGATCATCGACACTCCGATTTCCGAATTGGGGTTTACTGCGGTAGCCGTGGGAGCCGCACAGAACGGGCTAAGACCTATAGTGGAGTATATGACCTGGAACTTTGCCGTACTTGCGCTTGACCAGATCTTAAATACTGCATCAAAAATGCTGGCCATGAGCGGTGGACAACTGGGTTGCCCCATCGTTTTCAGGGGTCCGGGCGGTTCTGCCGGTCAATTAGGGGCACAGCACTCCACCGCATTTGAAAGCTATTTTGCAAATATTCCCGGCATTAAGGTCATTTCCCCCTCAAATCCTTACGATGCAAAAGGTTTACTGAAAGCCGCTATCCGCGATGAAGATCCGGTGATGTTCATGGAAAGCGAAGTGATGTATGGAGATAAGGGAGAAGTGCCTACCGAAGAATATATTATTCCAATAGGAAAGTCGGATGTGAAGAGGGCCGGGACCGATGTTACCATCGTTTCTTATAACAAGATGATGAAGGTGGCGCTTGGTGCCGCTGCTGAACTGGAAAAAGAAGGGGTAAGTGCCGAAGTGATCGATCTGAGAACCATTCGTCCGCTGGATTGGATGACGATACTGGAAAGTGTAAAGAAAACCAATCGTTTGGTGATAGTTGAGGAACAATGGCCAATGTGCAGTGTGTCTTCAGAGATCGCTTATCGCATACAGAAAGAGGGATTCGATTACCTGGATGCGCCGATCAGAAGGATCACTTCTGCGGATGCTCCTTTGCACTACGCCCCGAACCTGGTGGCTGCGGCACTTCCGGATGTGCCCAGAACAGTG
>JBDTMM010000075.1:0-8690 GCA_039934275.1 Flavitalea sp.
ACCTCCAAACCAGGTTTCAGGGCCTCCAATATAATCGATGGGGTGCTGGCTGGATCGACCTAACCGAGGCGATTCCGAGATCTACTCCCATTACAAAGTTTTTCACCATAGCCGGGCAATTAGGGTAAACTGTATGGTTAAATAGGTATTATAAAAATTATATGTATTTTTAATGCCCCGTCCATTCCTATCAATTGCTGCCGATAGCCTTCCTGTATTACAATTCAGCAATAACAATTAAACCTCTCATGACCCGAACCTCCCTAACTGCCCTGATCCTGATCGGCGTGCTGTCGAGTGCCTATTCCCAAAACGTTTATAACACAGCCGATACGCTTGTACGCTACGATGTGTCGAAACCATATGGATCGTTACAAAAACCCGATACAAATAAACTCGGTCTTCAGAAATTTGTAAGCACCCCTACCAACGGTGTTACGCTCGGCACCGATAAATACGATGCAACCTCTTTTAAGGCATACTTCATGAACCTTACCGGTTCCAAGATGGCTTTCAGAATGAAGTTCCCGAAAAGCTTTAATAATCCCGACAGTGCAGCGAAAAAATATCCCATCATGATATTTTTACATGGTGCGGGCGAAGTCGGTTGCCCAACCAATAATGGTATTTATAATAATGAGAAACCATTGTGGCTGGGTGGAAAGGTGTTTATGGATCGCGTGGACAACAACCAGTTCGATGGATTTCTTTTATACCCGCAACTGGTGAACTCGCAAGGTTGCTGGGGCGCATGGGGCTCTGCACCAAGCGGTAATTTTCGCGCGGTGCTAGCTATGGTAGATTCTATGATCAAATATGTTCGTGCAGACATAGACCGTTTATTGATAACAGGGTTATCGGGCGGTGGCTATGGAGCGTGGCGCATGGCAGATAATTATCCGCAACGCGTTGCGAAAATTATTCCTTCCGCCGCAGCTGGTTCAACAGGGAACCGAAATGCATTTGTACATATTCCTATCTGGTTCGCCACCGGAGGAAAGGATCCCGATCCTTCGCCAGCAACCGCACAAAACACGCTTACCAAAATGAAGGAAATAGGGGCCGACATTCGCTACACCCTGTACCCCGATCTTGGTCATGCAGTATGGTCCGCACACTGGAAAGAACCCGATTACGTAGCCGCCATGAACGACATGCACAAAGCAAATCCATTAATATTCTTCCAGCGTAACGAGTTCTGTGAAAACGACATCATCACTGCAAAGCTGGGCATCACTGCCGGTTTTTATGCTTATGAATGGCAGAAGGATGGAAGTATTATTGCCACCACAACTGGAACAACTAATACAATTGTTCAGCCGTTGGTAGTTAGCACTTACACCGGCAACGAAATTTCTATAAAAGCATTTGGCTCGTACAGCGTAAGATTTAAAAGAACTTCCTCATCGGCATGGTCGGTATTGTCGCCGAAACCGGCAGTGATAAAAATAAAGGGAGTTACAGAAACACCACCGATCACTATAAGCGGTGCAAAAAGTAATGTGTTACCGTCAATAGACGGAAACACTACGGTACCCTTACAGCTTCCCGCTGGGTTTATTAACTACGAATGGTATAGGGTAAGCGACAATACACTTGTTGCCAGCACCCAGGTATATAATGCACCTGTTGGCGTGTACAAGGCGCGATACAGTGTGCAATACGGTTGCGGCTCTTCCTTCTCTCCCGATTATACCGTGGTCGATGCCACCGCAACACCAAAACCAGATGCCCCTTTAAACCTAACCGCAAGCCCCGTATCCGGAACATCGGTGAAATTAACCTGGTCTCAGGTGGCAACACCCGTAAGTAACGAAACCGGTTTTGAAATATACAGGGCTTCGCAATCAGGTGGCCCGTATTCATTTGTTACTTCCACCGCCGCAAATAGTATTACTTACCAGGATACCGGATTAGTGGCGAATTCGATTTATTATTATGTTGTCCGTGCCGTAAATGCAACCGGAGCATCCGAAATAACCAATGAAACGCCTTCGAAAACAATTATTGATAATATACCACCAACAGCGCCATCGAACCTGCAATATATAAGTGGAACATCCACCACTGCGTCACTTACATGGGCCGCCGCTACAGATGCGGGCGGAATAAAACGCTACGACATTTATGCGAACAATATTAAGATGTTCAGCACCACCCTTCTCGCATTTACAGTTACGAATCTCGACAGCAGCAAAACCTATGCATACACGATAAAGGCCGTTGATAAAACAGGAAATGTTTCTTCTTCGAGCAACCAGGTAACCGCATTCACATTACATACCGGTATTAATTATAAATATTATACAGGATCGTGGAAAACTCTTCCAGATTTTAATGCGCTTACAGTAGCGAAAAGCGGCGTCACCGATTCTGTAAATATTAATAATACCTCTATAAAAACGGCAACCACTGCCTATGGATTTTTATGGCAGGGATACATTTTTATTCCTGTAGCAGCGACCTACACCTTCGAAACCGTTTCAGACGATGGCAGTAAATTATACATCGATGTTCCATACACTAATACGGCAACACCACTCGTAAGCAACGATGGCGTTCATGGTGCCATCAGTAAAACCGGCACCATCACCTTAACACCGGGTTATCACCCAATAGCTATTACTTATTTCCAGGGCGTATATGGTTATGGAATGCAATTGTTCTGGAGCAGCAATGCAGGCCTAGTACGCGCAGCCATTCCAAAGAGCTTTTTCACGTTTGAAGATCCTTCCTCAAATGCAGCACCTGCATTACCAACCGCACTTGCCGCAACAACCGTTGCCTTTAATAAAATAAGATTGAACTGGACCGATAACAGTACCAACGAAACCGGTTTCGAAATAACGCGGTCATTAACCAGCAACGGCACATTTGTTCCTATTGGCAATACTACCGCCAACCAGGTGAGTTATCTCGATTCCGGTTTAACCGGGTCAAAGGCTTATTTCTATAAGATACGCGCTGTTGGCCCTGGCAGTGAATCGCCCTACACCGCACAGGTTACTGCAACTACAAGCGCCGCACCTGCCACACCTGAGGCTCCATCTTCATTGGCGGCATTCGGCGCACAGTCTACCGTTACATTAACCTGGAACGATAATTCAACAAACGAAACCAACTTCAGGATATTCCGGTCAACGGACGGCGTTGATTATGCGCAAACCGGAATAGTGGTGGCCAATGCAAACGCGTTTACCGATGTATCAGTAGTAGCCGGTACCATTTATTATTATTACGTCGCCGGATCAAATGCATCGGGAACGGGAGCAGGAAGTAATATCGTGCAGTCATTGTCGGGAAATGTTGCACCTGTGATCAGCGGACTATCAGACCTCTCTCTCAAATCAGATGGAACAGTAACCCAGGATTTCACCGCAACAGATGATCCTGACAACCTGGTTTATGTTAGCATTCCAAATGCACCGGCATTTATAAAGCTCACCAACATCAGCGGATCCAATTACCGCATCACCGCAACCGGTTCGGTTAATTATATTGGCTGGTATCCACTGACAGTAGTGGCTACCGATAATTTTGGTAAGTCGAGCTCGGTTAACGTTAGCGTTTCTATATCAGATAAAAATACAAGATCAGTATTTATAAAAGTTGGCCCCACCGCATCCGGCGCCGCACCGTTGCCATGGAACAACTGGCTGGGTACAAGAACCGCCAATAATACCTTTGCTGCGCTGAAGGATGAAAATAATACGGCCACACCATTTTCGGTGACTAGTGTTAATGCATGGTCAACTACAACTATTCTTGGTCATATTACCGGCGACAATTCTGGTGTATTGCCCGATACCATTTTGAAAAGTGGTATTGCCGATAACCTCACCGCACGGCAACTTAAATTTTCGGGTCTGAATCCTGAAAAATTGTATAATCTGGTTTTTGTGGGCAGCCAGAATGAGGGCCCTCTTGCAACAACAGAATATGCAGTGGGAACACAAAAATCGGTTATTGATGCTCGTTATAACACAACGAGGTCGGCAAATATCAATAGCCTTGTACCTGATGGTGCAGGACAATTACTGGTGAATATCACAAGGGCCGACACTTCAAAGTATTCTTATTTGAATGGAATAGTGATTGAAGAATACGATCCTTCGATCGCATTACTAAATCCAAATAAATTGTATGCTGAAATACTCGACCGCACCAGTGCAAAGATCACCTGGGCAGACAGGACAAATAACGAAGATGCCGATGGAGGATATGAACTGATGCGCGCCACCGATTCATTGTTCGCGTTAAACGTAGTTACGATAGCTTTACCTGGCAACACTACTTCTTACACCAATACCGGTCTTATTTCAAATACGCGTTACTGGTACCGTGTGCGTGCAAAAAATGGCGGCAACTATTCTGAGTTCAGCAACCAGGCTAGAGTGGTAACCCCTAATTCGATCATCTATGTGAATTTTAATACTACCTCTGCCAATGCGGCTGCGCCATGGATCAATATGGGGGCAGCGCCAATGACTGTATTCACCTGGGCCAACTTAAAAAATCAGTCAAACCAATTTACCGGCATCGGCATCAAACTCGAAAAACCTTTTAATGGGGAGTTTACAGCGGGCATGAACACCGGTAATAATTCTGGCGTGGTTCCGGACAATGTATTGATATCCGAGTACTGGCTCGACAATACACAACAAAGTTCATTCAGGCTAACGGGGTTAAATCATTCGCGGCGTTATCGCATAGGCTTCACCGGTAGTTCAGGGCCAAACGGATGGTTTAAAGGAAATTACACGGCAACGTACACCATCAACGACAAAACGGTTTATCTTAATTCATGGATGAACACCAGCAAGATCGTTTACATCGATGATGTTGCACCTGACGCAAACGGAGAAATGTTATTGAGTTTTTCTACTACATCAAATGCAGACTTTGGTTTTAATGCAGGTGTGATAATACAGGAATACACCGATCTGCAGGAAGACGGTTCGCTACCACCCAGCAACCTAACATTGCTGGATGATACACTTGCTGCTACAGCAACAAATGGTGTTACGCACAAAATTGCTGCATATCCAAATCCATTTAGAGACATTATCAATATTGATTTTTATAATAATAATGCATCCGATAAAATAACTTCAGAGGTGTATGACCTTAACGGAAGGCTCGTCAGGCACCAGCAATACGGAAATGTTTCCGTGGGCCGCAATAGTTTACGCGTAGATGGGCTTAATGTAGCTTCAAACACCGGAGTGTTCATTGTAGTGCTAAAAGTGAATGGGCGCGTGGTCAATACCATGAAGATGCTCAGAGCGAAGAAATAATAAAGTATAGAAGAAACTTAAAAAGAAAGTCCCGCCTTATGGCGGGACTTTTAGAAAGCAATCGTTGTTAACAGGCCATTAAATTAGGATAATTTAATAATAAAAAAAAGCCCCCCTTAAAAAAAGGTAAGCTCCTAACGATATCCTGCGCTATGAAATAGGCAGTACACCCTTCATGGCTATGTTTATGGCCTGAAAGATGGCCCCCTATATCCTATATAATTGTACCTGAACTCCTTGCATTTCTCGTCTATATTTCAGGAAAAAAAATCTAGTTTCAGGCCATTATCTCCCAGTTCCGAAGATGTAGTGAAAATTACCCGCACCAGGAAACTTCTGCCCATTCTGAAGGAAATATCAGGGGCTGCATTGGCATCTCCAGCGATAACAGTTGTAAAAGAAGATGCCCATGTTGCCTGTGTGGCAATAAAAAAAGCACCAGCCTGCAAAGCTGATGCTTGTAGTGAATTAATGTAATTATTTCTTGCCGTTGAAGATCGTAAAGAATACAAACAACTGCGCAACACCATTCTTGTAGTTAGGTGCTGTTACGCCTGGCTCATAATCAGCAACTTTTGATAGCCCCGCAATATAACGTGCACCAATTCCAAAACCTGATTTACCATGGAATCCAAGTCCACCATCGATGGCTAAATCTGTACTTTTAACCGTAACATTTGATTCATCAATATTATCACCAGCGTGGAATGAAATCTGTGGACCAGCTTCAATATAAAATCCTCCACCGAATCTAATCTTTGCAAGTACAGGAATAGTTACATAAGACACTTTAAAATCATTGTTCCCATCTGTTGCAGACTTAAATCTTGCCCCTTGTGTGGAGAATAATACTTCTGGCTGAATTGCAAAACTTTCACCGAACCATAGAGGAAGTATTACACCGGCGTGATAACCAACCAGGGCTTTCTTATCTACATTATTGGGGCTGCTGCCCGTAAGATTACTTAAGTTAACACCTCCTTTGATCCCGAGCTGGAATTGCTGGGCGAATAAACCGGTACTAAGCACAATCAGTGGCACAAAAAATAGCTTTTTCATATACATTTTTTTAATTGAGTAACACGTAGGCATTTTCCTACCCGTGTACTAATAAAAAAACTGTGCCCATGAATATCAGCGCTCTCCCAGGCAGGTGCTTACTTTTTTGAGCTTCTCCTTTTGGTCAAATCTGTGGAATTGTCATTGTGGATTGTTTTACCGGGGTCTCGTATTTGCAAACAGATCCGGTATGCTTTTTTTGCTCGCTATCACAAACAGGTTTCCTACATTAACAAAATAATAAGTAATTGTTTTTCTTTATAAAAATTCTTCGTTTATATCGAATTTACTTCGCTAACTCGTTGTCGGGCGATCGTAAGAGTTGATGCCTGCAGTAGAATTAGCATTATCAAGCGCCTGCGTTTTGTTTATCGGCGATCCTTATGCGCTCATTGTGTACGGTTTACCCTGCTGCTTCCTGCAATCTGCCTTCAACAGGATATGGTTACATAATAAATATCTGCACCGATATTCCCCGAAAGAATGGTGGCCTCGTTCCATCAGCTTTACCAAAAGGCCGCAAAAACGACAATTTTTCATAGTAAAATAAATTGACACGGTCCGTTTTCATATTTTAATTCTAATTTCCTGCCATGATCAAGGTTGGAGATTACAATTTGCTGAAAGTTATTCGCGAAGTGGAATTCGGTTTATACCTTGACGATGGCCAGGAAGGAATATTACTTCCAAAACGGTTCGTACCAAAAGGCGCAAAGATCGATGATGAATTAAATGTATTCGTGTACCACGATGGGGAAGACAGGCTGATCGCCACCACACAGCAACCCATCGCAAAAGTGGGAGAAATAGCCAGGCTGAAAGTCGTAAGTGTTACCCCACAAGGTGCATTCCTCGACTGGGGACTGATGAAGGACGTTTTTGTGCCGCGATCAAAACAACTCACGCAGATGTATCCAAACGAGTACTACCTCGTTAAGATATACCTGGACGAGCGTACGGGACGTGCCGCAGCTACAGAAAAACTTGAACCCACGCTTAGCAATGAAAAACTTACGGTGAAAGATATGGACAGCGTTCAGTTAATCATTTACCGCAAAACAGAGATTGGGTACGAAGTGATCATTAATAACCAACACACCGGCATTCTGCATTTCAATGAGGTGTACCGCGACATCACTATCGGCGATAAATATCCCGGGTTTATAAAAAAGATAAATGCCGAAAATAAAATAGACGTTGTGATCGGCAAACCCGGCTACCAGCGCGTGGAAGATGAACTCGATAAGATCATGCACCTGCTTAGCGATAATAACGGCTACCTGCCCTACAATGATAAATCCGATCCCGCCGAAATTTATTCCTTTTTCGGAATGAGCAAAAAAACATTCAAAATGAGCACCGGCAGCTTATACAAACAGCGAAAAATAATATTTACAAAAACAGGGATAAAGATCGCGGACTAAAGCACCGCGCGAACCAGCACTTTCCACTCTTCGCCCAGTGACAACAAGGGTTCATGTTTTCCGGCTTTGTGATACCAGTAACGCGCGTTGGAAAGATCGCCTTCCTTACGGTGCAGATAAGCATGTATCCACGATCCGTTTTTATCATTGACGTCCTGCGCAATATTGTGCGAAGATTCCCAGTCGTTTTTTCCATCGTACCAAAGCGATAACAATAGCGGGGATAAACCCGCAGGCGGTTCTTCCTGAGAAAGTGTTTTGATGAATTCGTAGTAATTCATTTAATAAAAATAGGAATTATAGGCGCCATTAAAACGCGGCACTCCATTAAAGTGTTATTTTTATATATGCCTAATGCAAACCTGAATACGGATGGTGAATCAATGAATGCGTCGGATAAGGAATTTGAAAATAATATCCGCCCTTCCATCATTTCAGAATTTTCGGGGCAGGACCAGATCATCGATAACCTAAAAGTATTTATCAAGGCGGCTAAAATGCGCAACGAAGCGCTCGACCACGTGCTTTTCCACGGACCTCCTGGTCTTGGTAAAACAACACTTAGCAGAATCGTGGCGAATGAACTGGGCGTTAATATCAAAGAAACTTCAGGGCCGGTAATTGAAAAGCCGGGCGATCTTGCAGGGTTGCTCACCAGCCTCGAACCCCACGATGTTCTATTCATTGATGAAATTCACCGGCTCAGTACCGTTGTGGAAGAATATATGTACGCAGCGATGGAAGACTACCGGATCGATATTATGATAGATACGGGGCCCAACGCTCGCAGCATCCAGCTAAACCTGAATCCTTTTACACTTATCGGCGCAACAACGAGGAGTGGCCTGCTATCGGCACCATTGCTATCGAGGTTTGGAATTAAATCGCGACTCGAATATTATACCGCGGA
>JBDTMM010000076.1:0-8648 GCA_039934275.1 Flavitalea sp.
TCCACATCATCCTTCGCGCAGCAAATATTCTTGGTGTAAAGATCACTTCAGATGCCGCGCAGGAAATATCGCGCAGGAGCCGTGGTACACCCCGTATCGCAAACGGATTATTAAGAAGAGTGCGCGACTTTGCACAGGTGCTTCATAATGGGATGATAGACCTTGCCATTACACAACATTCTTTACGTGCTTTGAATGTGGACGTACATGGCCTCGACGACATGGACAATAAGATACTGCTGACCATCATTGATAAATTCAAGGGAGGCCCGGTAGGGCTTAATACTATAGCCACTGCGGTAAGTGAAGACGCGGGAACCATCGAAGAGGTGTATGAACCGTTCCTTATCCAGGAAGGATTTCTGAAAAGAACCCCACGAGGGAGGGAAGTAACTGAAAAGGCGTACAAACACCTCGGCAAGAGCCAGGGCCGGGTGGAAGATAATTTGATGTTTAGTTAGTGTTTTTCACGCAATTAGTTTTCACGCAAAGGCGCAAAGTACTAATCTTTGCGTCTTCGCATGAAACCATCAGGATGCGGCTGGTGTCGGAACCACCAAACGAAATCCATTCCCGTGAATATTCACTATCTCTATATTAGAATCTTCTTTTAAATACTTGCGCAATTTCGCAATGTACACATCCATGCTTCTGCCATTGAAATATGTATCGCTTCCCCAGATTTTTTTAAGTGCGTGTTCGCGTGGTAAAAGATCGTTGAGGTGCTCAGAAAGTAACTTCAGCAATTCATTTTCTTTTGGAGAAAGGGTTTGCATTTTGCCATCGTGGCTCAGCTCACGAAGTTTAGGATTGAAATGATAATGCCCGAGATCGTATTCTTTATTTTCCTGCTCCTTATTTCCTTCTTCATTTCTTTTTAAGATCGCTTTTATTTTCAGCAACAATACTTCACTGTCGAACGGTTTGGTGATATAATCATCGGCACCGAGCTTGTAACCCTGGATAATATCGTCTTTCATTGTTTTTGCGCTGAGAAAAAACAAGGGTATGTCGGGGTCAACATCACGGATCTCTTCGGCAAGCGTAAAACCATCCATATGCGGCATCATGATATCTAAAAGGCACAGGTCGAACTTTTCACGCTGAAAGGCTGCAAGGCCAAGTCTGCCATCTCTTTCAAGAATAACATCGTAGTCATTTAATTCGAGGTAATTCTTCAGTACCATCCCCAGATTCTGGTCGTCCTCGCACAATAATATTTTATTTTTTTTACCGTCCATGCTATAAATTTAATCGTTACCAATAAACATACGGGAATTAAATTTAACGATTTTACTCATTACTGTTGGAGAGGGGTAATTTTTTGTTAATATGCACCATCAATTTATAGTTTATGGCCGATAATAGTGCGTTCATCAAGATAGTAAATGACGGGTTCACATTTAAGGGAGAGAACTTCAAGATCGGAACCGCCATGCTCGATGGCCGGCCACTCACAGGCACCGATGTGCATATTCCGTTGAAAACCATGAACAGGCATGGGCTTATCGCCGGAGCAACCGGTACCGGCAAAACAAAAACGCTCCAGGTATTAGCGGAAGGATTAAGCAACGCAAGCGTTCCGATTCTGCTGATGGATATCAAGGGCGACCTTAGCGGCATCGGCGCCGCCGGCACACTGAACGAAAAGATCTCCGAACGCCTGAGTCATACCGGAGGCGAATACAAACCCACCGCTTTCCCCATTGAATTATTAAGCATCAGTAACGAACCCGGAGTTCGCATAAGGGCGACCGTTACAGAATTCGGCCCCATACTGCTCGCAAAGATCCTTGGATTAAACGACACGCAGGAAGGGGTGGTGGCGATGATCTTTAAATACTGCGACGATAAAAAACTGCCGTTGCTCGACCTGAAAGATTTTATCAAATTACTGCAGTTTGCGGGAAACGAAGGCAAGATAGAAATAGAAAAAGAATACGGTAAGGTTTCCACAACATCTACCGGAACGATATTGAGAAAAGTGATAGAGCTGCAACAACAGGGTGCCGATCTGTTTTTTGGTGAACCCTCTTTTGATGTGAATGACCTGATGCGGATTTCGGACGATGGTCGTGGAATGGTGAGTGTACTAAGGGTTACGGATATGCAAAACCGCCCGAAATTATTTTCCACATTCATGCTGAGTTTGCTCGCTGAATTATATGGATCGCTGCCAGAAGAAGGTGATATGGATAAACCGAAACTGGTGTTGTTTATCGACGAGGCGCACCTCGTATTCCAGGAAGCTACCACCGCATTACTGCAGCAGATTGAAACGGTGGTGAAACTGATAAGGTCGAAAGGGGTGGGGATATTTTTTTGTACGCAGAATCCGCAGGATGTGCCCGCCGGTGTGCTTGCGCAGTTGGGATTGAAAGTACAGCACGCGCTAAGAGCGTTTACTGCGGCGGATAGAAAAACAATTAAACAGGCCGCTGAAAATTATCCCATCACCCAATTTTATAACGTAGATGAACTGATGACACAACTGGGAACCGGTGAAGCATTTGTAACCATATTGAATGAAAGCGGCATTCCGAGCCCACTGGTTCACACCATGATTATGCCGCCTACGTCGCGCATGGATATATTGCAGCAGAATGAAATTTCAGCGATAGTCAGCAGGTCGAAATTGAAAAACAAATACGACCAGGTGATCGATTCTCAGAGTGCTTATGAAATATTAAATGCAAAATTAGAGGACGCGGCGAACAGACCAGCCACTACGGTCGCTGGAAAACCCGAAAAATCCACTTTAGAAAAAATTCTCGAGAGCCCTATAGCCCGACAAGCGGAAAGAACTGCCGGGGCTATGATTACGCGTACACTACTTGGTGCGCTTGGTCTGGGAGGAAGAAGTTCGAAAAAGGGATGGTTTAGTTAGGTATATTTTGGTGCCGCACCCAATGAAATAAATCATGACGCTAAATGAAATCACGATCACATTACCCTAACCCCGCACAATCAACCCATCATCACCCACTGAAATTTTATTCTCAGCCTGAAGAAACCGAATTACTTCCCACGCCTTTTCTTTATTCGTTCCGTTAAGACTCTTTATTAATTCATTCACACCTATGGGTTCATTCGCCAATGAAAATATCTTTTCAGCTATTAATTCAAACTCCTTCACCGAAACCGCAGCACGTTTTTTCTCTAAACACACATCACAGATCCCGCATTCCTGAATGTGTTCATCACCAAAATAATTCCCGATAAAAATACTCCTGCAAACCTGCTTCACCCCATCAGCCGATCCCCCGTAAACAAAATTCACCATCGTTCCTATGCGTTCACTAAACAACTGTTTCCGCCTGTTGTAATACTCCATGTTCACCCGCAGATCCTCGGCCCTCACCCTGCTCTGTAAAAAATATACCTGTGGTTTTTCTTTTTGCGGTACATACTCAACAATGCCATGTGCCTGCAATTCCCTCAGCTGTGAAGCAAGTGTAATTAATTCTATTTTCATCGAACCCGCAATCGCCTTTTCAAAAATATTTACCGGCTGATCAATGATCCCCTCATACGAACGTAATAAATTCTTCACCAGCGCATCTACATGCGAAAGATTTTTTTCTACACCACGCAAAGTTTCTTTCGTGGCAATGATCTGCAGTTTCGCCGGAATAAATACCTGTTCATTAAAGCTTAGCATCCCTTCCTGCTCCAGCGTTTTTAAAACAGATACTGTTTCGCTGGTTTTAAGTTGGAATTGAGTTATAAATGTATTCAGATCAATATCGTAAGAATTTCCCTCACCCGTTCCCGATGCAATCTGCAGGTGATTCATCAATGCACCATAAACCTTCCTGATCGTTTCAATCCCCGGAAACCTCAGCGCTGTTGAATCCTTCAGCTCCTTTATCTCCTTATCATTATACAACAGCACTGCATAGGATTTCTTTCCATCCCTTCCTGCGCGTCCCGCCTCCTGGTAATAATTTTCAAGGCAATCCGGCGGCGAAGTATGAATCACTACGCGCACGTCTGGTTTATCGATCCCCATTCCAAACGCATTGGTACAAACAATTATCCTGATCTTATTCTTCAGCCACCCATCTTGTTTATTATTTCTTTGTTCCTGCGGCAAACCTGCGTGATAGTAATCCGCAACGATCCCCTGCATGTTGAGCAGATCACTGATCTCCTTTGTTTTTTTCCTGCTCCTGCAGTACACAATCCCGGTACCCGGAACATTACTGATCACCTCGCTGATTTTATTGATCGCAACAGGTACATTGAATGCGCTGTAGGATAAATTCGGCCGTAAAAAAGATTGCCGGAATATCTCCTTTGACGTAAACTGAAGTTTTGTGCAAATGTCCTGCTGTACCTCCGGCGTTGCAGACGCAGTGAGGGCCAGCACTGGTATGCCCGGCAACTCTTCTCTCAACGCGGCAATACGCAAATACGAGGGACGAAAATCGTAACCCCATTGTGAAATACAATGCGCCTCGTCCACCGCGATCAGGCAAATGCCGAGCGACAATAAATATTCTTTGAAAAGGTTTGTTTCCAGTCTCTCCGGAGAAACGTATAGAAATTTACAATTGCTGTTTCCCGCAAGGATCAGTGTATTGATGACTTCCCTACGCGTCAAACCTGAGTGAATGGAAAATGCGGTGATATTTTTCTTCCGTAAATTTTCTACCTGGTCTTTCATCAGTGCAATAAGCGGGCTGATTACTAAACACAATCCAGCCTGCGCCAGGGCAGGAACCTGGAAGCAAAGTGATTTACCACCACCGGTTGGTAATAGCGCCAGGCAATCCTTTCCTTCCAGGACAGTATTAATGATGTCTTCCTGTAATGGACGGAATTCTGCGTAGCCCCAATATTTTTTTAATATTTCGTGTATCGGGGTCATGCGGGTTTCAGGAATAATTTAAACAACCTTCTTTACAAAAAGCCTTACCGAATTAATGGCCAGTACCACATCGCTTAAGCCCATTACCAGCGCACCAAAGGCTGGTGTTAGCAAGCCAAACGCTGCAACCGGTATGGCAACGATATTATAAATGAATGCCCAGAACAAATTCTGCCTGATAGTGATATAAGTATGCTTGCCAAGACCAAGCGATAGGATAAGATGATCCAACCCATTATTCATCAGCACCACGTCTGCTGTTTGTACCGCCACCTGCGATGCATCGCTTAATGAAATGCCAATGGTAGCCTTTGCAAGCGCGGGCGCATCGTTTATTCCGTCACCGATCATAATAGTGGGTGCTGAAGCGGAAAGTTCCGTAACCTTATCCAGTTTTTGCTTTGGAGTTTGTTCGGCCAGTATAACGTCAATGCCTAACTGCTCTGCTATTAATTTGCACGCCGCGTAACGGTCGCCGCTTAACAGAAATGTTTTTATTCCTTTTTCTTTGAGATATGTAATTACTCCTGCGGCTTCTGACCGTATCTCATCCTGCAGGTCTATCCAGCCAATGAGTTCGCCATTTTTGGTAACATAAATATTGTGCACCTCTTCGGTGGTGATTTTATCCACCATTTTATAGGAGCCTGCTTCGTACACCTCGCCCGTTTTTGCTACGGCTTTCATTCCCTTCCCTTTTATTTCTTCCACCTTCGACCATCTTATTTCGTCTTTTGTTTTCCATTCGCGAGATAGTGCATTTGCAAGCGGATGATTGGAATATTTCTCCAACGAAAAAACGATCCTTTTGAATTCTTCAACCGGAATAGTGGTGAAAGTTTCTGCAATCACAAATTTGCCTGTGGTAAGGGTTCCTGTTTTATCAAATACGGCCTGCCGGATGTCTTTAAATGATTCAAGACTCTTTGCATTCCTGAACAGCACCCCGTTCCTTGCAGCACGGCCAAGACCAACCGCAATTGCAGCGGGAGTGGCAAGGCCCATCGCACAGGGGCATGCAATCACCAGCACAGCAATGGAACGCATGAGTGAATGCGTAAAATCATGCAGCACAAACATATTGACGATAAATGTCAGCGCCGCAATTCCCAAAACAACCGGCACAAATATCGCGCTGATCTTGTCGGCCATTAATTGTACTGGTGGTTTTTCACCCTGCGCCTGTTTTACAAGGTCAATGATATTGGCAAGTACCGAATGTTTAGCATCGGTGGTCACCTGTGCTTTTACGTTTCCGTCGGTAACAATGCTGCCGCCAATTAATTTATCCTTTGCGTTTTTTTGCAGGGGCATGCTTTCACCGGTTATGATCGATTCGTTCACGCTTGCCGTTCCTGATAATATTTTACAGTCTGCGGGAACCTGTTCACCCGATTTTATCAAAATAAGGTCGCCGCTTCTCAACTGGTCATTGTCCACCGGCATTATTACTTCTTCCTGATTTTCATTAAAGGCGATCATATTCGCCATCACCTTTTGTGACCTCGCAAGTTTATGCAATGCCTGTTGGGTAGATTCAATAGAAGCGTCTTCCAGATAGTTTCCGAAAAACACCAGTGTAATTATGGCTGCGGCGGTTTCATAAAAAAGATAACCATTACCGAGGTTCAGCAATGTTCCGGCAAGACTGTATACAAAAGCAGCGGTGGCACCGATAGCAACGAGTACGTTCATATTGGGCATGCCGTTGCGTATGCTTTTGATGGCGCTTCTTCCAAAAAAGTCCATCCCAACTACATATACCGGTACACACAAAGCCAGTTGTATCCAGGGATTCATGAGCCATTGGAAATGTATCCACCTGTCGAGCATATGAAGCATCAGTGGCAGCGTGAATACTGCGCAGAATAAAAATCGTTGAAAATGACTTTTAAAGAGCTTCTTTTTGGTTTTTATGGTGCTTCCTTCTTCGGCTTTCACTGTATAACCGAGGTCCTCAATTCCTTTTATAATCCGTGGGTAATCGCCTGCGTCGTCTTTATCAAATAACACGTCCCCACTTATTAAATTCACTTTTACATTATGCTTGCCCTTTTTCTCGAGGTATTTTGTAATTGTGAGGGAACAGTTGGAACAGGTCATACCGTCAACCTTCCAATTTGTAGTTTCCATGGTGCAAATTTACTCATTATTCGTTGCAAGGACGATTAGCCTTTTAACGGTAAAACCGCAGTATAAATCCTGTTCAATTCTAAATCGACCCATATATATTTGCTGAATGGAATGGCAATATCGACTGGATGAAATAGACGCTGCCGCCATGGGATTGTGGGAAGCCATTAAGAATGAAAGAGTGATCGCCTTTACCGGTGAAATGGGTGCGGGTAAAACCACCATGATTCGATCCATCTGTAAAATGCTTGGCGTACGTGAACAGGTGAGCAGTCCCACCTTTTCGATCATCAATGAGTATTCATCGGGGCATGGGATCATTTATCACATAGACCTGTACCGTTGCGAATCTGAAGAAGAGGCGTTCAGGGCAGGGGTGGAAGAGTGCCTGTATTCGGGAGAAACCTGTTTTGTGGAATGGCCCTCGAGGGCACCGGGAATATTTGCAGAAACCGTGAGGCAGGTGACTATAGAATTGACGGGTGAACAGACGAGGAAACTTACGGTAAAGAACATTTCACAAAAAGAACTAACGGCCTCAACCCGAATGTAAATCGTAAATTGTTGCGCTAAACTTAACTTGATAAATGTCTCATCCAAAACCCCAGGTAAATATCAGTACTTCCTTCAGTTACGAAACCCTTGAAGAAACGCTGGACATAAAACCTAAGGGCGCCCAGCTTCATATAGGCATACCCAAAGAAACTGCCTTCCAGGAAAATCGTATCGCACTTACTCCCGATGCGGTGGGTGTGCTGGTGAGCAACGGACACCAGGTGGTAATTGAACACAATGCAGGTGAGCCAACCCATTTTAAGGATAAGGATTACAGTGAGGCGGGTGCGCAGATCGTGTATGACAAGGCAGAAGTTTTTAAAGCGCCCATATTGGTGAAATCTGCACCTGTAGTAGATGAGGACCTTCCCTTTTTACAATTCAACCAGCAAATATTTTCTCCCATCCACATGTCGGTGATGAAGGCATCACTCCTTGAGAAAATGATGGAGAAAAAAATTACCGGAGTATCTTTTGAGGCACTTCGTGATGACAGTGGTACCTACCCAATCGTTAGGTCCATGAGTGAAATCGCCGGAAGTGCAGTGATGCTGATCGCGGCACAATACCTCGGTTCGGCCAATCATGGAAAGGGTGTTTTGCTCGGAGGTATTTCGGGTATTCCACCTACAAAGGTAATTATTCTTGGTGCCGGAATTGTAGGTGAATACGCTGCAAGGGCCGCGCTTGCACTCGGTGCATCGGTAAAAGTATTTGACAACAGCGTTTATAAACTGAAAAGACTGCAGAATAATATTGGTCACCGTATATGGACTTCCGTACTGGAACCAAGGATATTGTCGAAGCAATTAAAAACCTGTGAAGTGGCAGTGGGTGCGCTGGGTTCACAAGGTGGTCGCACACCTGTAGTAGTTACTGAAGAGATGGTGAGTAATATGCGAAACGGTAGTGTAATCATTGACGTTAGCGTGGACAGAGGCGGTTGTTTTGAAACTGCCGAGATCACTACCCACGAGCACCCTATATTTATGAAGTATGGCGTAATACACTATTGCGTTCCTAATATTCCTTCAGGATTTGCCAGAACGGCCTCACAAGCCATTAGCAGCGTACTGATGCCGTTGTT